>CAUZSH010000106.1:0-2536 GCA_963582935.1 Gammaproteobacteria bacterium | reverse complement strand
AAATAAAGTGATTAATGTAGATATACCTATAATCGGTGATGTAGGCCATATTTTAGAAGATTTACTTAAAATATGGAAATCTAGAGGACGAAAAACAAACTCACAATCAATTGAAAAATGGTGGAGCCAAATTAACAAATGGCGTGAGAAAAATTGTTTGAGTTACTCTCAATCAAAACAAACAATAAAACCACAGTATGCTTTAGAAAGATTAGAGGCATTAACAAAAAACCACGACCGGTACATATGCACTGAAGTGGGGCAACATCAGATGTGGGCAGCACAATTCCTTGGTTTTAATTCTCCACATCGCTGGATGACTTCAGGTGGGTTGGGAACAATGGGTTACGGTTTTCCAGCATCCATTGGTGTTCAAGTGGCACATCCGGAGTCCTTGGTTATTAATGTCGCAGGTGAAGCCAGTTGGTTAATGAATATGCAAGAAATGGGAACTGCTGCTCAATATAAACTTCCAGTTAAGCAATTTATTCTGAATAATGAAAGACTTGGAATGGTCAGGCAGTGGCAAGAGTTATTACATGGAGAACGATACTCAAGTAGCTGGTCTGAATCTTTACCTGACTTCGTAAAGCTTGCAGACGCGTTTGGGTGGAAAGGCATTTGTATTAATGATCCAAATGATCTTGACGACGCTATAATGGAAATGATTAATTTTGACGGCCCTGTTCTGTTTGATTGTCAAGTTGAGAAACATGAAAATTGCTTCCCAATGATACCATCGGGCGCTCCACATAATGAGATGTTATTTGGAGATGCCTCAACTGAAGATGCAATTAGCGCAACTGGCGCTGTTCTAGTGTAAAGGAAACAAAATGTGTGCACTAAATATTAAACAAGGTACATCTTCACAATCTGCTTATGATTTACGTTCATCATATGGTGATAATATTGAAACGCACACTCTTGCTGTGGTTGTTGATAATGAAGCAGGTGTCCTAGCTCGTGTCATTGGATTATTTTCAGGTAGAGGTTATAATATCGAGAGTTTAACAGTAGCAGAATTTGACCATGAAGGGCATAGATCACGAATTACAATTGTAACAACAGGGACCCCACGAGTTATAGAGCAAATAAAAGCAGAATTAGGAAAAATGGTTCCAGTTTATCAAGTAAATGATTTAACTGTCGAAGGTCCATCCGTTGAACGTGAATTAGCTATATTTAAAGTAATGGGGTCAGGTGAAAAACGAGCAGAAGCAATGAGAACTGCGGAAATTTATCGGGCCAAGGTAATCGATAGCACTATTGACTGCTATACATTTGAGCTCACGGGTAAATCTGCAAAAATAGATGCTTTTGCTGAAATGATGCGTCCCCTTGGATTAACAGAAATTGCACGAACCGGTGTCATTGCATTACGGCGTGAATAAAAAAAAAGGGCGATAATTCGCCCTAGTTTAACGATCTAAGCTCATCATTGATACTACTCGGTTTTTCTTGCCTGCGGCTTGATCGTTATAGAGGTTAAACTCATACCTCTAATTCTTATTTAATTTAATTATCTTCCAATTTAACTACATCCAGATGTTGATCCACATGTGTTGCATTTCATGCAAGTACCGTTTCTAACAAGTGTGTAATTTCCACAATCACCACATGGATCTCCCTCAAAACCTTGCATTTTCGCCTTAAATCTATCGTCAAGCACTTCAGGTTTTGCGTCCGTTTGTGATGGGATCACTTCAGGGGCATTCTCTACTACTCCGGTAGTGCCATTTGCCACCTCAGAAATTACGACTCTAGACTGCTCAACCCCACCTTGTAATACCATTAGGTGTTGTGGAACACGTTTGCGTAGATAACCTGTTGACGAAACCTGCTTTAACATTTCCACAGAACGCATTGCTGCGCCTTGGCTTAAATCTTCAATATTTCTCTTGCCTTCTTCCGCACCCTTACCGAGATCATCGAAGTGTTCACCCACAGGTGGGACATGCGCAAGGTCTGTTCTATCTAAATAAGAAATTGCTAGTTCTCTAAAAATATAGTCCAATATGGATGTTGCATTTTTTACGCTATCATTTCCCTGAACCATTCCGGCCGGTTCAAATCTAGTGAATGTAAATGCATCAACAAATTCTTCCAAGGGTACCCCGTACTGAAGGCCTACAGAAATTGCGATGGCAAAATTGTTCATCATCGCACGAAAACCTGCTCCTTCTTTATGCATATCTATGAAAATTTCCCCTAAACTTCCATCCTCATATTCACCTGTGCGAAGATAAACCTTATGACCGCCCACCATTGCTTTTTGAGTATATCCTTTTCGCCTTTGAGGTAGTTTTTCTCGATCTTGAGCACGCTCTACTTCTTTTACAATTATTTTTTCAACAATCTTTTGTGCCAATATTTGTGCTTTTTGTCCATCTGGAGCATCTAATAGCGCCTCTTCTAAATCCTCATCGTCATCAATTAACGCTGCTGCTAAAGGCTGTGATAGCTTTGAACCGTCTCTATATAACGCATTTGCCTTAACACCTAAGGACCAGCTTAACTCATAAGCTTCTAAGCATTC
>CAUZSH010000105.1:0-2538 GCA_963582935.1 Gammaproteobacteria bacterium | reverse complement strand
AAAATCTTTTCAATTTCATCTAATTGTTGTGTGTATAGAACAACCTTATACGGCTTTCCTTTGTCGGCTTCATTTTTTTGTGGTCTTCCGCCTGCCATATCAATTGTTGGTACTATTCAGTTGTTGCTATTATATATTGTATAAGATCGTAGGAAATATTCCACTCTTAGCCCTCAGTTTTAAAAAACCGACATCCAAATGATTATGTTTGGTAGTGATCTTCGTTGAAAGAGCATAGTGGATGCACGTATCGATATGTATATCGATACGTATATGGTATGGATAACTATTCCAAGCTTTTCTCATGCTCTTTAATCATTTTATCTAATGCGGGTGTTAATATCTCATTTACCACTTTTTGCATAGATACGCCCTCTTCCTGGTTTGAGAAATGCGATAACGCTGCGTGGTAATATTCATTAAATTTTAGTATGAACTGTTTTTTTGGTCTGACAGCGTTTTTATTTAGGTTCTCCCAAGGCAGGTTAGGTCTTTTTGACGATCCGATAGGTATATCGATACCGCTATCGATTCCGCTATCGATACCGATACCAATATTGGGGGATTGTGTTGTAGGCTCATTTTTATAGGCTTCTAGTTCTTGATCAACTTTTTTTAATTTTTTAAATCCCATGATATAGCTCCTGACATAATTTTTGAATCTCGAATTTCGCTTTGCTATTTGCCATTTCACAAACGCCTTTTCCCTCAACAAAGGAATCTCGGTATACTTTTCTTTCACTTATAACGTGAGTGAGAGTTTGGTTTATATTATTAAAGTCCTTGAGCATTTCTTTTGCATCATTTTTTTCAGTAATAAATGCATGTGTTGGGGACATAGATATAAGAGAGTTGGCAGTTAAATTTCTATTAAATGATTTTGCTTTACCGATCAAATCATTAATTCCCCCATCATCCTCTGCCGCCCATAAATCAATTTGGCTAGCTTTTATAGGCACGATCACGTTGTCTGCTGCGAGCAGGGCTGTCCTTAGCTCAACTGAGTCGTAACCTCCAGCGTCAACGACTATTTCATCGAATTTTGATGATAGGTCTTTTAAGTATTCAAAAATATCGCCTTTCAACTGTACACATGTTATTTTTGATAGTGATTTCCCCCTATTATTGCAAAAGGCTGTAGATGTTTTTTGTCTGTCGACATCTACTAAGCAGACATCTTTTTTTGCATTAGCTAAGTATGCAGCTATATTGCAGGCTATGGTTGATTTACCAACTCCTCCCTTAGTGTTTCCTACTACAATTATCATTAATAACACCTTATTTATTTAATCGTATGTTAACACTATAGTGATATACGTATCGATATACAATGCGATTCATATATTGATACGTATATATTATGCCAATTAGGTGTTTTGGAAGCGACGATAACCCATCATAACCCCAAAAACCCAATAGAAGAGGGTGGTGGTGTTGATGTGGGTGTTTGTGAAGTTGATACAGCATTACTTCTCTTGTTGCTCTGGTATAATGGGATAGCATGATAAAGAAAAAAGAACTTACCAAATGGAATTACCCAATGAAATAATGAGTGATACTGCATACAAGAGCGTACAGAATATGCTTGCTCTTTTGAAAGCAAGGGCTTGTGGTAGATATGTTGAACCTCATGCGTATTTAGATTTACGGACATGTTTGATAGGTCAGGATGTATCGCCATATTTACCATCTTGGTTGACTGGTATTCGTGACATAGACCAATTCTGGGATTATATTCAACCTAAGTTTGGAACCTACAGAGACAGGAGAGCATATCTTGACAAGGAGTTTGACGCAATATTCAGGCATCTAGAGTTTGGTAATGAAGGAAGTGTACAGCATAGTCCGCCATCAGTAGTAGTATCTGACTCTTCGGTACCTGCTATAAAGAAGAGGGTTTTTGTCGTGCATGGCCATGACAATGAATCAAAGCTGGAAGTAGCACGGTATATAGAAAGCCTTGGCCTAGAGGCAGTTGTCCTGCATGAGCAAGTGAATGGCGGAATGACAATAATTGAAAAAATCGAACACTACTCAACCAACTCTGAGTTTGCTGTTGTGATTTATACGCCTTGTGACAAAGGAAGAGGTGCAAATGAAACCGATGTTCCTGCTCGGAATCGCGCACGACAAAATGTGGTGTTTGAACATGGCTATTTACTCGCTAAACTTGGGCGTAAGAATGTATGTGCTTTGGTTAGAGGTGATATAGAAACTCCTAATGATATAAGTGGTGTTGTTTACACTAAAATGGATCAGGCAGGAGCATGGAAGGCTAATATTACCCAAGAATTAAAATGAATCCATGAAGCAAGAGCTGGATGGGATCTCAATAATTAGATCTTACTTTATCAGCCGATAGATGGTGTGTTGTGAAAGAAAAAACATAAGATTTGTCTCCAACCACCTGTATTTTTTAACGGCCGTTAACGCATACAGTTGCGCACTCAAATATCAAAAAATCATTTTAATGATTCTAAAGCATTCTCGCTGTATGCGTAACTTGTACTCGATTGATGTTTGCGGTAACGTGTGCTT
>CAUZSH010000104.1:0-2546 GCA_963582935.1 Gammaproteobacteria bacterium | reverse complement strand
ATGCCAAGTAGATCCAGCCGTTAATTCATTTTTTTCAAGAAGCACACAATCTGTCCACCCTGCTTTGGCCAGATGATATAAAGCTGAGGCGCCTACTGCTCCTCCACCAATAATAACGACACGGGCAGTACTTGGAAAATCTGACATATAAACTCCTTAATTCAAAATAGGTCTGAACAACAAAAATATCGTTTTTTGTATAAATACTTAAACTAGCCAATAAAGTATCTCAAAAAAAATTACTGACAATCCTTAAACAGTTTTCTTCTATTAACAATATCCAAAACCGACACTTAATATTAAAAGATAATCCACATTCTTGAAAAAAATATACCCACTATAAAGTTGTTAGCACTCACCATCACCTCTAGCTCTTACAGATTATATTATCCATATTATAGAAAACTTATTCGTTATTGTGGGATTATAAGCGAGATGCCACTCTCCAATTAATACGACATGAGCTAAGTTTTTAAATATTTTTCAGATATCATAGCGATCATTTCAAACATTATTGCTGATGCAATTCTAGCAGTTATCATATTAGACGAATCTTTCGTTGGCATTAAACAAACCACATCTCCACCAATAATATTCATGCCGCGAACAGAATGTAATAAGCTCATAGCTTCATCTATTAGAAATCCTTGTTCTCCAGGCTCCAGGTTAGAAACTCCAGGGGCAACGGTTGGATCTAAACTATCCAGATCAAAAGTAATATAAACTGGGCGTCCCTCAAGTCGCTTTTGAATTCTGGCAATCGTCGCCTCAAGCCCAATTTTACGATATTCTTTCATCGTGACCACGTCATAACCATATTCATAGGATGGCTCGAGCCAATCAAGTGTTCTGGTATTTCCTCTGATCCCCACCTGTATCGAAGTAGTCGCGTCAACTTGCCCTTGATCTACCAAATATGCGCCCCAATGTGCAGCAGACTTTTTGGCACCCAAAAAATGAGGTACTTTCGTAAAAACATCTGTATGGGCATCGATGTGAAGAAAGCTTATTTTCTCCCCTTTGGTTAAGTTTCCACATCCAAGTGCCTGCACTATGCCGCCTGTAATTGAATGGTCACCACCGATAGAAACTGGTCTGATACCAGCTTTATCTATTAGTTTATAATAATCTGTAATCCGTTGAACACTAGCCTCGTTGTCATTAGCTTCTGGTAAAGGGACATCACCCAAATCTGAAATTCTTGCAGTTTCCCAGGGGTCAAAACCCATATCTAAATGAACCCTTCGCAAAAGAGCTGAAACATTTCGAACAGCACGAGGACCCAAATGTTGATCTTTTTCTGTAGTCCCATTTCCCGATGAATGTGGTACACCAACGAGCCCAATGTCACAATTTTCAAAATTTGTTTCGTGTGGGCAACGGAATAGAGTGGGTATGCCCCACCAATATAAATTTTCCATCATTCGACTGTCTGCTTGGTTTTCCATCTTTTTCTCCCATGGTGTCGTAATTGGTATAGCGAATCTAATCCAAGCATGATGTGATGCGATTTGGAAGAGGTCTTTAATGTCTGGAACAACTAATCTTAAACTCGGGGTGATTTGTGCTATTGGCGCATCTCTGTGTTTTTCATTAAATGATATGGTAATTAAATTTTTTAGTGGTGACTATGCACTTCATCAAGTTGTATTAACACGGTCGTTAATTGGAATGGTCTTTACTTTAGCCATTTTAATTCCTCTTGAAGGTGGGTTGAAAAACCTAAAAACAAAACGGCCTATCCTCCATATTTTGCGAGGCTTTTGTGTGGTGATGGCAAATATGTTATTTTTTCTTGGTCTTGCATCAATGCCAATTGCCGAAGCGACTGCTGTATTTTTTATTGCACCTCTGGCAATAACAGCATTTGCTGTCTTTTTCTTAGGAGAGAAAGTTGGGCTTCGTCGATGGGTCGCTGTCAGCTTGGGTCTTGTGGGCGTTTTAATCATGCTTAAGCCTGGATCAGAAAGCATCAGATTAATCGCATTGTTGCCCGCTGGTGCGGCTATTTGCTACGCTTTGCTACATACGTTAACGCGCAAAATTGGACTATCAGAAAGTGCATCAACTATGTCTTTTTATATTCAACTAACATTTATTTTTGTCAGTGCTACAATCGGATTGCTTGTTGGTGATGGCAGATACCATGGCACAGGAAATCCATCCTTAGACTTTATATTTAGGCAATGGACTGTACCAAGTACTTTCGATTTAAGCCTCATGTGCGTTATTGGAATAACTTCAGCTCTTGGCGGCTATTTAATCAGTCAAGCCTACCGTGTAGCTGAAGCAAATAAAATTGCGCCATTTGAATATATCAATATGCCACTGGCTGTAGTTTGGGGGGTATTGATATGGGGACACTGGCCTGACATCCCAGCCTGGATAGGAATTTCATTAATTCTAGGTGCAGGTTTGTATGTCGTTTTCCGGGAAGGTCAAATTGGCAAACGTATAAATAAACAACGCCCAATTCAATGAACCGTTGACCTTCTAACGCAATTTTGCTCAAACATAGGTAGTAACGAAAAGGTTTGATATGAAAG
>CAUZSH010000103.1:0-2572 GCA_963582935.1 Gammaproteobacteria bacterium | reverse complement strand
TCTTAACTGAAAATATTTTTGGAGGTATGTGTGCCCGTGACTGTCCTACTGAGGAATTGTGTCAGCAAGCATGTGTACGTAATGATCATGAAGAAAAACCGGTTGAAATTGGATTATTACAACGCTATGCAACCGATTCAGTATTAAATAATGGCGTACAGTTATTTTCAAGAAAAGAAAATACAGGAAAATCTATCGCTGTTGTTGGAGCGGGGCCTGCTGGAATATCTTGCGCACACCGTTTGGCTGTTTTGGGACACAATATAACAGTTTACGAGTCAAAGGATAAGATCGGTGGTTTAAATGAGTATGGTATTGCAGCTTATAAATCTACCAATGATTTTGCACAGCAAGAGCTTGCTTATATTCTAGATATAGGTGGTATCACTATTGAAACAGGAAAGCAGCTAGGTAAACAAATTAATCTTGAGGATTTGCAACAACAATTTGACGCAGTATTCTTAGGATGTGGTCTAGCCACGGTAAATAAATTAAATCTTGATAACGAAAATATTTCAGGTGTTATAGATGCAGTTGAATATATTGCAAATTTGCGGCAAGCCAGTAATAAAGATGAACTAATGGTTGGAAAAAATATTGTAGTTATAGGGGGTGGTATGACAGCAATAGATGTTGCCGTTCAAAGCAAATTATTAGGTGCAGAGCAAGTAACTATTGCTTATAGGCGCAGTAAAAATATAATGGCTGCTAGTGAATATGAGCAAACTTTGGCAAAAAAGCATGACGTACAAATACAATACAATGTGTCACCAAAACGTCTGCTATCTGCTGATAACAATGTCACTGCAATGGAGTTTGATATTATGCAATCACAAAATGATGGTAGTTTAATGGCAAGTGGTGAAAATATTACATTAAAAGCCGATATTGTTTTTAAGGCAATTGGACAAAAATTAGTTACTGAAGGTTTGATTGAAAATAAAAGCTTAGAACTAAAAAAAGGAAGGATAGTTGTAGATGATCATCGTAAAACTTCATTGGCTAAAGTTTGGGCGGGAGGAGATTGCGTGCTTGATGGTGATAATTTAACAGTGTCAGCAGTTCAAGATGGCAAACTGGCTGCAATTTCAATTAACAAAACGTTAACAGGAGCATAACATGGCAGATTTATCTAGTAATTTTTTGGGAATTAAGTCACCTAATCCTTTTTGGTTGGCCTCGGGACCACCTGCAGATAAAGCATATAATGTAAATCGTGCCTTTGAAGCTGGTTGGGGTGGAGTTTCATGGAAAACTTTGGGAGAGGATCCGCATATAGTGAATGTCAATGGACCTAGATACACTTCCATGATGAGTAATGATCGTCGTGTTATTGGTTTCAATAATATTGAATTAATTACCGATCGACCATTCCAAGTTAACCTTAAGGAAATGCGTCAAGTTAAAAGAGACTGGCCGGATAGAGCTTTAATTGCATCTGTGATGTTTCCAATGAATGAGGCATCTTGGGCAAAGTATATCCCCATAATAGAAGATACAGGCGTAGATGGTTTTGAATTAAATTTTGGTTGTCCGCATGGTATGTCTGAGCGCGGTATGGGGGCAGCAGTTGGGCAAGTTCCAGAGTATATAAAGCAAGCAACTGAGTGGTGTAAAAAATATGCTACGACACCTGTAATTGTAAAGCTTACACCGAATATAACTGATGTAATTTATCCGGCTGAAGCGTGCCTTGAGGGCGGTGCAGATGCAGTGTCATTAATCAATACCATAAATTCAATTATGAGGGTTGATTATGACAATTTGACTATGTTCCCAACTACTGGTGGTATGGGTACACATGGTGGTTATTGTGGTGAGGCGGTAAAACCAATTGCATTGAACATGGTGGCAGAAATAGCGCGCAATGAAAAAACAAAAAATTTGCCAATTTCAGGGATTGGAGGAGTAACTACATGGAAAGATGCAGTGGATTTTATTGCCCTAGGTGCAAGTAATGTTCAGGTATGCACAGCTGCAATGGTTTATGGTTTTAAAATTGTAGAAGATATGAAAACTGGGTTGAGTAATTTTTTAGATGATAAAGGTATGAATTCAGTAGATGAGCTTATCGGTAAAGCAGTACCATCAGTTACTGATTGGAAATTTTTGAATTTAAATCACGTTGATAAAGCAGTCATTGATCAAGATAAATGTATAAAGTGTGGGCGTTGCCATATTGTCTGTGAAGATACTTCGCATCAAGCAATTGAATATTCAACTGATAGCGGGGATAGAGTCTTTACAGTTAATGATGATGAGTGCGTTGGATGTAATCTTTGTGTAAGTGTTTGTCCTGTTGTAGATTGTATCTCAATGGTTGCTATGACAAGTGGAACTGATCCAAGAACTGGAATAGAGATTTCATCAGAGGCAGCTGATTGGACAAAACACCCAAACAATCCATTGAGGGTTTTATGAAAACATAATGGAGAAATAGAATGGGTAATGTAAAAGTTACAGCAAAAGTCAGGAGTAGCACTCGAAGTAAAGAGAAAATTCGTGAAGAAAACGAACGTATTATTTTAATTGCAGCGGAAAAAGTATTTGCAAAGCATGGTCTTAAAGGTGC
>CAUZSH010000102.1:0-2605 GCA_963582935.1 Gammaproteobacteria bacterium | reverse complement strand
GAACCCACTTAACGGTCCGGCGAAGTTTCCACATTATGGAACGTTCAGCGCAAACCCTGTCACGATGACGGCTGGGTCAATCGCAATGTCTCTTTTTGATGAGGTTGCGGTCGAGCGTCTAAACAACCTCGCCGACAAAGCCCGTGCGGGCATTGCTGAAGCGATCAAAATTGCTGATGTACCGGCATGTGTAACCGGCCGTGGCTCAATGTTTCGCATACACTTTAAAGAATTTCCGCCTATAAGTTACCGCGATGCTTTTGCAGACCTGGAAGAGCAAAAAAGTATCTCTGCGCTACTGAATCACTTCTTCAATAACGGCTTCATTATGATCGAAACCTGTTCAGGACTTCTATCAACTCCCATGACCCAAGCTGAAATAGATCAACTTTCGCAGACAACCCTCGAGGGGTTACGGAAAATCAAATGCAGTTTTTAATCTACAAATGAGAATTGAAAGACACCCTCTAGAATAGAAATTATAACTCACTAAAATATCAACGAAATTTAATCATATTAAAAAAGATGTGAGTTCGCGGTTGTGCTGTTAGACGAATGAGAGCACGCATCGGATTGCCAGGATAGCCTAAATCCATGCACTCAATAATTGACGCCAATCATCGCGAGAATAGGATTAAACCTTGGTCAGAACATTCAAACCAAGGCCATTTTTTAAGAAAATGCCGGGATAATTTCCGTACCGTAATCAGCAATTATTTTTTCTTCGTTGCCGCTATCCAAATAAATATTAAATTGGGTGGCTCCAGCTGTTTCAAGCTCTCTTAACTTTTCTATATGAGCATCAGGGGAACCTAATACACAAAAGCTTTTTACTACATCTTCTGTTATAAAATCGAGATAGGCGTTCGAACTTTGACCATGTTTTGAATAATCATATCCTTTTCTATTCTTTATGTAGTCAGTTAAACTAGATGGTATCTCATCATTATCAGTTCCATATTTTTCAACAATATCCGCCACATGGTTCCCTACCATTGCCGGAAACCACCTTACAGCCTCAATAGCTTTATCCACTGGACCTGTATAGGCTGGTGCCGCTACCATAACTTTATAATCGGACATATCACGTCCTGCTTCTACACCAGCTTTTTTTGCCTGATCAGCAAGCCACTTAACGATTGTAGGCTCTGCTATTTGCAAAACTAAGCCATCACCAACACGTCCCGCAGAAGATAATGCTTTAGGGCCATAAGCAGCAACCCATATTGGTAATTCGTAGCCTTCTGCCCAAGGAAATTTAACGGGGTTTGGGCAATCTCCATATTGAGCCTCTTCTCCACGAATAAGCGCCTTAACAACATGAGCAAACTCTTCAAGTTTAGCCAAAGTAGCCGGCTTTAATCCCATTACTCTTACGGCACTATCACCTCGGCCCAAACCTATATCAAATCTTCCATTTGATTGCTTTGCTAATGATCCAAACATTGAAGCTGCTAATGACCAATCACGAGTGTTTGGATTGGTTACACATGGTCCAAATCTCATCTTGGTTGTATGCTCGATGCACATCGCCATAGCGATATAACTTTCTCGCCATAATATATGACTGTCATAAAACCAGCAGTAAGTAAAACCAGCATTTTCGGCTTGCCTAACTAATGCTTTAGCCCGGTCTGGCTCTACAAATCCTTTAAAACAAATTCCAAATTCCATTTTTTTCTCCCTTAAATATTGATTATGAATGATCTGGGGCCCAAATTTGAATTCCCGAATGGGAAAAAGGCACCATTTTAGAAATGTTAAGCCTAATTAATATTGGCGTAAGCGCCTCTACGCATCTTGCAGATTGTGCGTCACCAACATTATAAGCTTTAACATCTATTTTTTTTATTAACTCGATAACTTTTTTTCTTGCTTCAAGACTATTTCCACAAACTAAAACATCACAATTTATATCCCAATCAAGATTGCTTAACGTTGTTGCAGAAACATTATGTAATGCTCCAATAACTGGCACATCACTGCCCAATATTGCTTGAGCTGCTTCAGTAGCTGATCCCTCAGGTGGCATATCCACTTTTTTTGGGTCATTTTCTGACAAAGGAACAACAATATCAATTAATATTTTTCCTGAAAGTTCAGCTTTTATGTTATGTAATGTATCATTATGAGCAGACCAAGGGACTGCAAAGATAACCATCTCATCTGCTTCTCTAATCGCATCAATATTACTCAAACCAACTATATTACTTGAGCCCTTTGGAAGTTTGGCATTCACTTCAGCAACAGTCGTCGCGGCTCTTAGTGGATCCCGAGATCCAACAACCACCTCTATACCTGCCCTAGCAAACCTCAAAGCCAATCCTTGCCCCTGAGGGCCAGTCCCTCCTATTATTGCTATTTTCATCTAAACATATCCTCTTCTTGTTTTCTTAAAAGATCACTTCCACGACTATCGTGATGGTTCCACTCAAGCCCTCTAAATAACACTATTGGTGTTTTAGATGCTTTTTTAATGACTAACCCTGAAGCTGCAGATATTTCATCTGCAAATGCAGGTTCCGTAACAAATAATTCCTTACCCCAAGCATCTAAGTTGCCCTGTTCTTTCTTAGTTGCGGGAACACCAGCAAGCCCAACAGCC
>CAUZSH010000101.1:0-2615 GCA_963582935.1 Gammaproteobacteria bacterium | reverse complement strand
TCAACAACGACCGTAAACAAGGCATTAAAGGCGCACTCGTTGCCCACAATGGCATTAATGGCGCAAGTGGTAACGTGATTTCAATTGCAAGCTACCTTAAGCGTGTGGCTTTCTTTGGAGGGTTTGCATCGTGAGTCACACATACGAAATCACATTGCATTACGAAGTCGTGGAATATGAATCAAAAACATGGCTTGTGAACTCAGACAGACCAATAGACGAACTTTTGAAGCAACATGGCGACTTACAAGCCGTGTGCGAGGAAGAAAGCTCAGGGATACCCTTTGATAATAATTCATTTAAACGGTGCTGTGAAGACTACCGAGGTGATGAGTGTTCGGAAGTGATCGAGAAAGTGGAGGTACAAATATCATGACCGAGGAAACAATCGTACAAATCGACCTTGAGGACGGCAAGATTGTAGACGTGCGAACCCCAGTGGGTGTTGTCGTTGTCATCCGTGATTTTGATAATTGGAAAGATGAGGATAGCACCAAGCAAGACGACTATGGAAATTTTTACAGCGAACACGTTATTTGGAGGAACGTAGCATGATCCAACAAAACAAAATCATAACCAACCTAAGTAATTTTGATTATCACGACTCTATGGCGTTATCCTCAAGCAATTTGAAAGATATGTTAATTAGTCCGTATCACTATTGGTACAAAAAGAATGCACCTCACAAAACAACCCCCGCATTGCTCTTTGGAACGCTATTGCACACCATGCTTTTAGAGCCACATTTATTCGACAAGGAATATTTTGTGATGGAGAAACCTAAACGTGTTTCTAAAATTGGCAAGGCGTTATATTCTGAGCTGGACATTGAAAGGGGAAGCCGACAATGGATAACGCCAGAAGACCACGAACAAGCAAAAATGATGATTAGTTCACTCATGTCTAACAAGTTGGTGAAAAGCTTGCTGGAAGCTTCTTATGTCGAGCAATCGTTATTTTTTAAAGATAAACAGACAGGCATTGATTGCAAGGTGCGTGCCGATGCAATTTCTTTGAAAGATGGGATTGTGCTTGATCTCAAAAGTACCGCCATTAGTGCCAACGAGGATGATTTTAAGTTTACCGTTCGTAAATACAAATACGACCTATCCGCTAATTTCTACTTGGAAGGTTTTGAGGGCTATTGTGGTGAACCTTTAAAGTTCCTTTGGCTCGCAGTCGAAAAGTCACCGCCATATTCGCATGGAGTCTATTTAATGAGTCCAGAGGTGCGCCAGCGTGGACAAGCGCAGTGTAGGGGCGCATTGGCATTGTATGAGAGGGCTAAGGCGAAAGGAAGCTTTGAAGTGGCGCATAATGATGGGCGTATAGTCGAATTAGTGGCATAAACAGAAATCAAAATAGAAGCAATAAAAATTACACATTAACCATTGAATACATTATAATCTAAGGTGAAATCATGGAGTACAATATTATGAATGACGGAAACGACAACAACATGAAGCTTGAGATTACTCAAGATAAGTTAGTTGATTTATTGATGCACTCTGCAACAAGGCAGGATATTGCAGAATTGCGTACTGAAATGCAAATCGACAAGAACGAGCTTAAATCTGAAATAGAAAAAGTTGAGTTAGGGCTTAATAGTAAGATTGACAATCTTCGCACCGAGCTTAAATCTGATATTGCAGAGGTTAAGAATGAACTTAAATCTGAAATGAAAATCGTAGCTGATAAAGGCGATAGTAATTTTAAATGGACGGTTGGCATTTTGATTGTTGCTATACTTGTGCCTATTGCTTTACATTTTATTAAGTAAGGTACTCCAAAACTAGTATATTTTATTGACTATCAAAAGAATAACTATATGAGTCTTTTATAAAAATTGATTTTTCATCAATAGCATCTGCAAAGTTTTTTGATAAAAGCATACAGTAAAGTCCTGCATGAAATTCCCCATTTCGGTTAACCATCTTTTTGTCACGCTGAGATAAAAAATCAAGCGGTGCATCTTTTTCTATAATGCCGTCTTTCTTTTTAAAATAATCAACAGCTTGAAGTAACGTACTGTCTGAATGTTCTCTATCCAACTCTAGGATTTTTAATACTTCAAATAAACCTTGTTCTTTTGCTTGTTTGTATTCCTTTTCAAGCGCATCACAAAAAATGGCATATTCAGTTTCATTTTTCTGGTGATTGTCGTTGCTATGCTGATTATTTTGTTTTGCCATTATTAGTACCCTTATTGAACACTTCCTATGAAATTTTGCTTAAAATTATCATAAATAGCATTAATCTACAATAGCTTAAAAATAAAACCGCTTTCAATACGATACAAGATATAACTATGAATCTTATAGCCAAGTCCCGATGCGTGTAAAAATAGGACATTAAGGAAAATGTACTTTTATTGACCGTCTAATTTTGATTCTCATAACTCGTGATATTTTGCTTGGTATGAGAAAGAGCAATCAATAAAGGTTATTGATAACGCACAAAGCCTATGACTTCGTTAAAATTATTCCGCCAAACATCATTATCAAAAACGGTCGTTTGTGAGCAACACAGTTATGTATCAAATCTAAACTATTTCCAAAATAGGAAATCAATTTAAAAGATAGATTAATACAGGGAGGGTTATAATTGAATGTAGG
>CAUZSH010000100.1:0-2681 GCA_963582935.1 Gammaproteobacteria bacterium | reverse complement strand
TGGCGTAGATGCAAAAATCATTGCGGTACCAACGGATAAATTGACCAAAATCTATAGTCACGTCAAAGATGTCAACGATCTGCCTGAGCTATTATTAGCGCAAATTAAACATTTTTTTGAGCACTATAAAGAGTTAGATGCCAATAAATGGGTAAAAGTAGATGGTTGGGAAAATGCAGAAGAAGCTAAAAAAGATATTCTCAATAGCATCAAAGCTTATAAAGGTTAAACCCTGAACCCCGTAATAGGAACGATACCCATAATAGGAGCTAGGCCATGCCTCACTGTATTGTTGATCATTCGTTATCAGTCGAATCAGAAGTAGATTTAAGAGCAGCTATTAATAGCATTCATCAAAGCATGTTGGCGAGTGATCTTTTTGTAGAGCCCGCAATCAAGGTAAGGTTGAATGCATATGTAGACTACAGTGTGGGTGGTGAAGTGATTCCTTTTGCTGCTTGTATAATTCGGCTTTTAAGTGGGCGAACCATCGAGCAAAAGCAAGATTTATCGAAGAGAATATTTTCAACATTGCAGCAAGCTTTTGGCGCGGCTTGTAGTTGTTCGGTTGAAATCGTCGATGTGGAAAATGATTGTTATACGAAGTGATTTTTAGATACGTTAGAATTCAAAATTAGGTCCGCCCTTGTCAAATTTATGTCGACACTGTTCATCATTATGGCAATTAATAATCTTAACAACTTCATCGGCTGTATCAACAAGAGAGAGCAAGCTTGGGTCTCCAAGATTGATTGTTTTGTTTTTAATTAAAGTATCCTTGATCCAGTCAATTAAGCCGCTCCAAAATTCAGTGCCAACCAGAATAATCGGCAGAGGTCGTTTTTTCTGTGTTTGAATCAATGTGGCAATATCAAATAACTCATCCAGCGTGCCAAATCCACCGGGCATAGCAACATAAGCCATAGAGTGCTTAATAAACATGACTTTTCGAGTAAAGAAATAGCGGTATCGAAGCATAATATCTTGATGACCATTTTCAGTTTGCTCATGAGGCAAATCGATATTTAATCCAATACTGAGAGAGGGTCCTTTGGAGGCGCCAATATTGGCGGCTTCCATTGTTCCTGGTCCGCCACCTGTGATAATGTTATAGCCTTCAATAGAGAGTTTATAAGCTATTTCTTCCGTAAGATTAAAGAAATCACTGCCTTTCGGTATTTTGGCGGAACCAAAAATACTCACAGCGGGTTTAACGTGGCTTAAACTTTCATAACCTTCGACAATTTCAGAAATTATTTTAAAGACATTCCAAATATCTCTCGGCTTGTCGAAAGAAGAATCACTCATTGCCTTTGGATGTGTATGCTTGCGTGTCTTGTTCATATCATTATTCCTTATGATATTTTGCTATATAATCTAAGTTTAGTGTAATTTTTTCAAAAAACATCAAGGAAATTACATCGTTTTTTGGGCATCACTTATAATATGCGAAACTAGCAATTGAGCAGAAACTTGGCTAGAATTCCCCACAAGTAAATTTGATAACCTTTAAATGGAGCAGAAATAAAATGGGATTTTTAGCAGGAAAAAAAATATTGATAGTGGGACTTTTAAGTAATAAATCAATCGCTTATGGCGTTGCCGAAGCGTTACATAGAGAGGGTGCCGAGCTTGCCTTTACCTATCAAAGTGACCGTTTTAAAGGTCGTCTTGAAAAGCTCACAGGTAAATATAACCCAGCGGCATTGATTGAATGCGATGTGACTTCAGACGAACAAATTAAAAATGTCTTTTCTGTGTTAGGTAGCGTATGGGATGGCTTGGATGGTATTGTACATTCAGTGGCATATGCCCCTGCAGATCAGTTAGATGGAGATTTTATCTCTGCTGTTACACGAGAGGGTTTTCATATTGCACATGATATTAGCGCTTATAGCTTTGCCGCTTTGGCGAAAGGCGGTCGTGAAATGATGGAAGGTCGCAATGGTGCTTTAGTTACGATGACTTATATTGGTGCTGAAAAAGCCATGGATAATTATAATACGATGGGTGTTGCGAAAGCGGCACTTGAAGCAACTGTTCGTTATACGGCTCACGCCTTAGGTAAAGAGGGAACGCGTGCGAATGCAATTTCGGCAGGTCCAATTCGCACTTTGGCAGCATCAGGGATTGCGGGCTTTAGGAAAATGCTTGATTACAATGAAAAAGTAGTCCCTTTGAGGAAAAACGTCAGCATTATGGACGTGGGTAACACAGCGGCTTTTTTATGTTCAGATCTGGCGGGCGGTATTACGGGCGAAGTCCTTCACGTAGATGCAGGCTATCACTGTACGGGTATGCCGGTTCCTGAATAATTTTTGGGATACTAAAATTTACAGGATTTATGCGATACCTTGTTGAATCAGATCGTGCATATGAACAACTCTGAGCTACCCCGTCAAATTGGGACACTTTTGTAATTGAGATTTCATCATATATTCAAACTCTCTAGGAGTCTTGTAGTTTATCGTTGAATGTTTCCTTTTTGTATTATAGTAAGCTTCGATATATTCAAATGTTGATGATTTTGCCTCTTCTCTTGTTCGGTAATTTCCATCATTAATTAATTCCACCTTTAATGTTCCAAAGAAGCTTTCACAGGCTGCATTATCATAGCAACAACCTGTGCCACTCATGCTTGATGTTAAATCGTATTTTGTGACGAGGTTTTGAAATTCTTT
>CAUZSH010000099.1:0-2698 GCA_963582935.1 Gammaproteobacteria bacterium | reverse complement strand
CTGTGAGGCATATCTTTGCTGTTGCCGCTGGCCTTGATAGTTTGGTTATTGGTGATACAAAGGTAAAAGAACAACTAAATTTAGCTCATCAGATAGCAAATAATAATAACTCAACAGGCGATTATCTCAATAACTTAATTGCTTCCGCTCAAAAAACAGCTAAACGAATTCTGCAGGAAACTGAAATTGGTCTACGTCCAATTTCCATTGCAGCAGCAGCTGTTCAAGTCGCACGTGATTTACATGGGGATCTGACGCGCTCATCCTGCTTACTGATTGGTGCAGGTGAAATGGGTGAAATGTTAGCCTCAAGTATGCGATCTGGTGGCGTCGATCAACTATTAGTTAGCCACCCATCTTTAGCTCGTGCTGAGATAGTTAGTCAAAATCTCAATTGTCATGTTGGAGAAATGGAAAATTTAGCTCAATTGTTAACCCAATCAGATATCGTAATTACATCAATAAATACAAGAAAGTTTACTTTAAATGATAGTGCTCTAAAAACAGCAATCAAAGCCCGACGGAGGAAACCCATATTTATCATTGATACAGGGGTCCCTGGCGATGTTGATCCAGCGGTCGAGGCACTCGAAGATGTCTTTCTTTATACATTAGATGATCTCGAACGGGTTATAAAGGAAGGCCGCACATCGAGAACCGAAAAAGCCAAGACGGCCTGGGCTATTATCGATGAAGAGGCCAATAAAAACGGTAATTTCAGTTTAAAAGAAAACATGGCACCGCCTAATGAAAAGAATAGCATCGAACAAATCCGTCAAACTGCGTTAATAGAAGCCGATGGTAATGCTGATAAAGCAACTCGGCTTCTGCTAGACCGACTTAAGGAGATACCTGATTTAAAAAAGAGCCTCAATCAATGAGTATGTCTGAAAAATTAAACCATGTCGTGGCCCGGCATGATGAATTACGCGAAATACTAGCTACTCAAAATAATATGAACAGCCAAGAACTCCAACGCATTTCAAAAGAATTTTCCGGACTTGTGGATATTGTGAGAATTGTTAGCGAGTTTAGAAGAATGGAAACTGAAGCACAGGATCTGGCAGAATTGATAGCTGACCCTGAAACTGACAATGAAATGAGAACGTTAGCTGAGGAAGAATTTTACGAACTAAAAAATAAACTTCCTCGAAAAGAGAACGAAATCCAACTCAAACTCCTACCTAAAGATGAAGCTGATGAAAAGAATGCGATTTTGGAGGTCCGAGCTGGCACAGGCGGGGATGAAGCTGCGCTTTTTGCTGGAAATTTATTTCGCATGTATCAACGGTATGCTGAACAACAAAATTGGAGATTTATTCCAATTGACATGAATGAAACAGGGATTGGGGGTTATAAAGAAGCATCGGCTAATATTACAGGTAAAGGCGTTTTTGCCCGACTTAAATTTGAGTCGGGCGTCCATCGTGTTCAACGCGTGCCGGAAACAGAGTCACAAGGCCGTGTCCACACCTCAGCCGCAACAGTCGCAGTCCTACCCGAAGCCGAAGAAGTAGATATTCAGATTGATACAAAAGATCTGAGGATTGATACCTATAGAGCGCAAGGCGCTGGTGGGCAGCATGTTAATAAGACAGATAGCGCGATTAGGATAACACACATACCAACTAATATTGTTGTACAGTGCCAAGATGGAAAATCACAGCATAAAAATCGAGCCCAAGCGATGAAAATGCTCCGATCAAAACTATACGAGACTGAACGAAAAGATAAAGATTCAGCTAGAGCTATGGATCGTAAGAACCAAGTGGGTTCAGGTGACCGATCGGAACGAATTCGTACATATAATTATCCCCAAGGCCGAATTACCGATCACCGTATAAATCTCACATTATACAAATTGGAAAGGGTTTTGGAAGGAGATCTTGATGAAATTATCAATGCACTATTGACCGAAGACCAGGCAACTCGTCTTGCTGAGATCACATGAACAAATCAAACACGCTAGGATCTCTATATAAATGTTTAAGTAATGAGCTAACCTTTGCTGAAATTGATAAGCCCCACCTTGAGGCCCGCATGCTCCTTGCATATGCAGCAGGCGTCGACCAAACACGCGTTATTGGGTATCCTGAAGACAAACTTGATAATGCTACCGTAGGTTATTTAAAAAAGATAGTGGCCCGACGAAAAAACGGCGAACCAATCGCCTATATCACTGGTAGCAAAGAATTTTGGAGTTTAAATTTTAACGTCAATCAAGAAACACTAATTCCGAGGCCTGATAGCGAGACAATAATTGAGTCCGTTTTAGGTACTATCACCAATTTTACGGATAGTTTATCCATTCTAGACTTAGGTACTGGCTCTGGTTGTCTATTATTGGCTCTGTTATCAGAATTACCAAATGCCAAAGGGGTGGGCATTGATATATCTTCCTCAGCCTGCGAGATTGCAAAAAGCAATGCCAAAGAACTGGGATTAAGTAACCGTGCCGAATTCTATCAAGGTAATTGGATGGAAGGCATCTGCAATCAATTTGATATTATTATCGCTAACCCTCCTTATATAGCTGAAGCAGATATAAAATTTCTCAACAAAGAAGTGAGGCTTTTTGAGCCACATCTAGCTTTGTCAGGAGGACCAGACGGACTATCAGCCTATAGGCTAATTATTAAAGAAAGCACTACCCGCCTTAAATCTGCTGGAATACTCGCGGTCGAAATTGGCATTAACC
>CAUZSH010000098.1:0-2822 GCA_963582935.1 Gammaproteobacteria bacterium | reverse complement strand
AAACTCCCTTCAGTTGATCTTCAAAGTGCTCTCTTAAAAGCAGATGTGGACTATATCGATGGTTATAAAACAGATAGCCAGGGTACTGATTTAAGAATTTTTAACAGTTTGCCAAAAAAGATCATAAATAAAATATTGCTTGCCGATTTTGAGCCGGGAATTATAGATGCTTACCAGGGAGAAGATAAATTACATAATCTAATGGCACATATGGAAAAAGAACCTTTTTGGATTTCAAATATGGAAATCAAGGGTTCGCAACGTATTAATCATTTAGATTTAAAATCATTAAATTATTTTCAACAAAGAAGTATTGGATCTTTTTTGAAAATGGCCCCAGGGTGGTGTGAAATTTCCTATCTCAATAAAATGGAACAAAGTGAAATGACACTTCGTGAATATTTTCTGGCGTGGGTTTTTGCATCACTCAGTGCTGAACATGGCTTTGCTTTGTTCATTTCAAAAAAAGGCTTTGAGCTTTTTGGTGAGAATTTGTTACTCATTTTACAAAAAGAGTCTCGGAGAAAATTGTCAGAAGGATATTTTCGGCTTGGTTATAATTACCTGAAACGAATTGCACGGTTGAAATAATGAAAAACTATTCCGGGAAAGAAATTATAATTACTGGAGGTTTGGGCTTTATCGGCTCAAACTTGGCTCGTTCATTGGTGACACAGGGCGCAAATGTAACTTTGGTAGATAACCTTATTCCGCAATACGGAGGAAACACGTTTAACATTGATGATCTCCAGAACAAAGTTGTTGTGAATGTTTGTGATGTTCGTGATACCTTTGCGATGGCACACCTCATTCAGGGGAAAGACTATTTATTTAATTTGGCAGGACAGACAAGTCACTTAGATTCGATGACTGACCCACATACTGATTTAGACATTAATGCTGCGGCACAACTTTCTATTCTTGAAGTTTGCCGAAAGGAAAATCCTGACATTAAAATTGTATTTGCCAGTACTCGCCAACTTTATGGAAGGCCAGACTATTTACCCGTTGATGAAAAACATCCTATTCGTCCATTAGATGTGAATGGTATTAATAAACTTGCAGGAGAATGGTATCATCTCCTTTATAACAATGTCTATGGCATCCGTGCTTGCGCATTGAGACTGACAAACACCTATGGGCCTGGCATGCGCGTCAAGGATGCGCGGCAGACCTTTTTGGGCATCTGGATTAGGTTGCTGCTCGAAGGCAAACCGATAAAGGTTTTTGGTGACGGTTTACAACTTCGTGATTTTACTTACGTCGATGATTGTATCGAAGCTTTGTTGCTCGCTGGAGCCAGCGATAAAGCAAACGGCAAAGTTTATAATTTGGGTAGTAGTGAAGTGATTTGTCTGAAAGATTTATCAAAAATGATGGTGAATTTAGGTCATGGTGGTTCTTTTGAACTGGCACCTTTCCCCGCTGAGAGAAAAACCATTGACATAGGAGATTATTATAGTGATTTTTCATTGATCACAAAAGAGTTGGGTTGGGTGCCTAAAATCGATTTAAAGGATGGACTTAAACGAACTCTTAATTATTACAGTACTCACTTTTCTCATTATTGGGACAAATAATGATTTTAATGAATGACTTTAAGGCAGAACCACCTGAGATTCGTGAGGCTATGTTACAAGCTACAAGTCGGGTTTTAGAGTCTGGTCGATATGTTTTAGGTAATGAGGTCAAACATTTAGAGGAACAATGGGCGAAAGCCTGCGGTGTGGATTTTGGGATCGGAGTCGGTAACGGAATGGACGCAATTGAAATTGCATTAAATGCTCTAGGTATCGGCTCTGAAGATGAAGTGATTTCCACTTCGATGACTGCATTTGCAACAATTCTTGCAATTATAAGATCCGGCGCTAAACCGGTACTAGCAGACATTGATCCGGAAACAGCTTTGCTTTCCATTGAAAGTGTAAGACGATGTCTCACTGCAAAAACTAAAGCTGTAGTATTGGTACATCTATATGGACAGGTTAGGCAAATGGACGAATGGGTATTTTTTTGTGAAGAAAATAATATAATGCTCATTGAAGATTGTGCACAAGCCCATCAAGCAACATCGAAAGGGGAAATAGCTGGAAGTTTTGGTCAAGCTGGTGCGTACAGTTTTTATCCTACAAAAAATTTGGGTGCCGTGGGCGATGCAGGAATGATTATCACGAATAATAACGCATTGGCAATAAAAGCACGTCAATTTAGAAATTACGGCCAAAGTGAACGCTATCTTCATCCTGTAATAGGCCGGAACAGTCGGTTAGATGAAGTTCATGCAGCAATATTATCTGAACGAATGAAATGGCTTCCTGAATTTACAAAACGTCGCAGACAGATAGCAGATTCTTACCATTCAAAAATTGATACTCCCCTTGTTAATCATTTAATAAAACCCGAAGACAGATTGTCTCATGTCTATCATTTATTTGTCATTACCTGCCCACAACGGGACAGATTACAAGCTCATTTGCTGAATAAGGGCGTCCAAGCTTTGATTCATTACCCAGTCACCGTTCAGAAACAAAAACCATGCTCAGAAATAGCTCGTGATCCAAATGGATTGAAAAATAGTGAAAAACACGCTTCCATGTGCCTGTCCCTCCCATGTCATCCGCAAATGTCTAATACAGATATTGAATGTGTGATTGAATCAGTCAATTCTTTTCAAGGTGAGTGATGGAACATTTTGTCACCCTATTCGATTTATTATTTTTGCCTCAGGGATTGGCTTTACATCAATCTATGGAGCGACACGCAGGTAAGTATACACTTTGGATTCTGTGTATGGATGATGAGATTCACGAAATCCTTTCCCT
>CAUZSH010000097.1:0-2871 GCA_963582935.1 Gammaproteobacteria bacterium | reverse complement strand
TAATTGGTTAATTGGTTAATTGGTTAATTGGTTAATTGGTTAATTGGTTAATTGGTTAATTGGTTAATTGGTTAATTAAAAATATTATATAATAATATATCGCCTTAAATAGCTGAAATATTGCCTAAATTTAATTGTGTTACGTTATTATGAATTTACACTGTAAATAAATATTAATGCTATGGAACAAAAACAAAATAATTCATACGCACAAACACCTACGAGCCTTATAACTTGGTGCAGACATCTTCTGAAAGTGACACTACTGTCCAATTTTTGCTACTCCTCTTATACAAAACTAATCTAAGCCGATGTACGAAATTCTCACTGCACCATTTCGCTGCCAGATTACAAAGGACAATTTAATTTTTGATGGTAGGCACTTCTGATAATGAAGTTAAATTCATTATCAAGCTATTTGGGATTCATGCTACCTGAAATTTGATAGACGTGGAATTTTTGATGGTGTTAGTATTGTTGCAACAGAACCGGAAAAGTCCTAGCCATGAACATGATGATGTTTAAGCATCACTTAATATCTCACAAACAACCTTCACTCCATGAAGAATATTCGGGGTGTTTTGAGATAAAATATTAGGGTCTATTTGAAAAATTTGTCCCTCTTTCACCGCACTTAAAAAGCTCCATTTCTCCCAATTAGAATCTATCGTTTTTTGGTACTGTTTTTTAGAAGGGGGCACTGAAGATAAAAGTAATATCACTTTAGGATTATTATGGAGTACAGCCTCAGGTGAGACTTGCACACTCATACCTGATAAATTTTCAAAAATATTCTTGCCTCCACAAAACATTAGTATCTCAGGTAAGATACCCTGATTTCCCACCGTATAAATCGGCGCAGTTGAAAGTTGCAAAAAAACACTTTCTGGAATAGCATGTTTGATGGGTTTCAGTGCTTTCAAATCGACTAAGTATTTATTTGCCAATATATTTGCAGATTGAGCCAAATCAATTGCCACCCCCACACTTCGGACCAATATAGCAATACCTTCAAGGCTATCCGCCTTTAAACTTATCACATGAATGCCTAAAGATTTAAGTTGTGCAATGGATCGAATATTTCCACCCCCCTCCCAGGCCAAAACCACATCTGGTTCCAGCAACAAAATCTGCTCTATATTGACCGCCGACGCATCACCAACATTGGTCAACTTTTCAAAATAAGCAGGCTCTCCTTGATAACGCACCGTACCCACCAGTTTAACCTTTGTTGATTGGGCGTTTTGAATAATATCATGGACAATGACCGTAAGATTTGGCGAAAGCGCCACGATTCTTAACGCGAATAATGGAGGGCTAAAAAAGAGTATTGCGAATAGCCCGAATAAATAGGCTTGTAATTTCATCCCCTTCACCCTTCTAACGCCTTTAAATAATACCGCCAGTCAAACCCAACACCTGGATCTGTTTTTCTGCCTGGCGCTATTTGTTCATGCCCCACGATATGATCTTTTATAATCGACGGGCAACATTCTTGAATGGCTTTTGTAACGGCAATTAATGAATGATATTGAGGCGTTTCAAAAGCATCCTGGTCCGTGCCTTCTAGCTCAATCCCAATTGAAAAGTCATTACAAGCCTCTCGCCCCTCAAACATACTTTTTCCTGCATGCCAAGCTCGGTCAAATATAGACATAAATTGGACAACCTCACCCATTCGCTTAATAAAAAAGTGTGCTGAAGCTTTTAGATTTTCAATATCTTTGAAGCTTGCATCTTCTTGAATATTCAGCTTATTCTGAAAAAAGTCTTCAACTTGTTCACCACCGTATTTTCCGAGTGGAAGGCTAATACAGTGAATCACCAGCAAAGAAATATCCTTTCTATTAGGGCGCTGATCAAAATTAGGAGAAGCAATTTGTTTCGCGCTAGATAGCCAACCTGTTTTATTATTTATGCGCATGGTCATTCAATCCTCACTTCAATTGGCGAGACAGGCTTAGTTTCATTTTCATTCATGGCTGAAGTATAGGCTATAAATTCCACTCCTGCTTTCTGTGCTTTTTGACATAATAGGGCATATTTAGGATCAATATGAAAGGCAGGCTTTACCACATGGATACCTGTATGCATCACACAGAAAAACAAAACCGCCCGATGCCCTTGTTGTTTCAATCCTATCAGTTCTTCAATATGCCTTTGCCCACGTTTTGTCACCGCATCCGGAAAATAACCAATACCCTCTTCAAGATAGGTAACACTTTTGACTTCAATATATGTTTTACCCTCATCACTTTCCAGCATAAAATCAATTCGCGAACGAGCTCCAGGTAATGTTATTTCTCGATGAAGTTCAAGATAACCGTTAAGCTCAACAATAGCATGATTCATGAGGGCCTCTTCTACCAATTTATTTGCCACATTAGTATTCACACCCACAAAATTTCCATCAACTCCCTGATAAAGCTCCCAAGTATAACGATATTTTCTCGTGATGCTTTCCGAATCAGAAAACCAAACCTTAGCACCAGGCGTAGAGCATGAGCGCATTGCGCCAGTATTCGGGCAATAAATAGTAATCACCTCACCATTTGGTAACGCAATATCAGCTAAAAATCTCTTATAGCGTTTTATCAGCACCCCTTGCTGCAACGTCTTTGAATACTCCACTTCACATGCTCATGTCTTTACACTTTGATACAGCATAATACACAGAAATAACTACAAAACCTAAGGCAAATTATTCCCTGTCACAAATAGAATGATATACAAGTGCATTTAAATGGGTTCTGTCGCATTGAAACTTTGATCTGGTATAATTTTTTATTTTTCAATGGACGGGATATGATTAGTTTTAAGTGGCGAAGATTTCCTAAAGATATTATTTTGATGTCAGTGCGTTGGAAGCTA
>CAUZSH010000096.1:0-2905 GCA_963582935.1 Gammaproteobacteria bacterium | reverse complement strand
AAGGCGTAACTTCAATCATTATCTGAGCTTAATATAAGATAATTAATTGTTAAACAATTTACGAATAAAGATCTTAAAGTTTTCCAGAATTCTCACATCTCTCTAATCGCTTTTAATTAGCATTATCTAGTTAATATAACGGCCAGGTTAAATAAAAGGGTACTCATAAAGCACCCTTTTATTTATCTAATTTTCTAAATTATTAGGAACTTAGTTTTTAGTTTTATCAACCAATGCGTTTTCTGTGATCCAAGGCATCATATCACGGAGATTCTGACCAACTTTCTCAATATCATGCTCTGCCGAACGACGCCTCATCGCTTTAAATCTTGGCGCGCCAACCTTATTTTCCATCATCCAATCTTGAACAAATTTACCAGATTGAATATCATCAAGGATTTCTTTCATACGGGCTTTAACGCTAGCATCAATAACGCGAGGGCCTGACACATAGTCGCCAAATTCAGCAGTATTAGAAATTGAATAACGCATATTTGCTATCCCTCCCTCGTACATTAGATCTACAATCAGTTTTACCTCATGCAAACACTCAAAATATGCCATTTCCGGTGCATAGCCAGCTTCAACTAAAGTTTCCCAGGCTGCGGTTATTAAAGAAGTTAAGCCACCACAAAGAACCGTTTGTTCTCCAAAGAGATCAGTTTCACACTCCTCTCTAAAAGAGGTTTCAATAATTCCAGAACGGCCGCCACCAATAGCAGACCCGTAAGACAGCGCTAGGTCCAATGCGGCGCCGCTAGCATCTTGATGAACAGCAACCAAACACGGCACACCTGCACCACGGGCATATTCTCCCCGAACTGTGTGACCGGGACCTTTTGGTGCAATCATAAATACATCAACACCTTCAGGCGGGCTAATAAGACCAAAATGTATTGATAAACCATGCGCAAAAGCTATTGCAGAACCTGATTTAAGATTTTCATGTATTTCAGCAGTATATAAATCAGCTTGAATTTCATCGGGGGCCAAAATCATCAACACATCCGCCCAAGCAGCCGCTTCAGAGGGTTCCATAACTTTGATACCCTCGGCTTCAGCCTTTGCAATTGAGCCAGACCCTTGCCGAAGAGCAACAGCAATTTCTTTAACACCGCTATCTCGAAGGTTCAAAGTATGGGCATGGCCTTGACTGCCATAACCTACGACGGCAACTTTCTTGGTTTTAATCAGATTAACATCAGCATCACGATCATAAAAAACACGCATGGTTAGAATCCCTACAATTACGTTAAGTCAATTAGCCTATAGCCCTGGGAGGCCGTTTAAATTGGTTCTGAACCGCGCGAAATGGCTACCACACCTGAACGTGATACATCTACCAAACCAAGCGGCTTCATTAAATTAATAAAAGCATCCATCTTTTCTGTGCTTTCTACAACTTCAAAAACACAAGATTCTGGTGTACTGTCTATAACATTTGCCTGAAAAGTATCTGCTACTTCCAAACATTGAGCCCGCATTTTATCACCTCCAGCTACTTTTATCAAAGCGAGTTCTCGCTCGACAGAAGGCCCATCAATAGTCAAATTTGCGACCGCTCGCACTGGCACTAAACGCTCAAGCTGAGTACGAATTTGCTCAAGCACCATTTCGGTACCCGAACTCACAAGAGTTATTTTAGAAAAATGCTCGTCTTTATCAACCTCAGCAACTGTTAAACTTTCAATGTTGTACCCTCGGCCAGATAATAGGCCAATCACACGCGCCAAAACCCCAGCCTCATTTTCAACAAGAACTGAGAACGTATGATTTTGCTCACCACTATTCAAATTATCAGTCAATTTTATTTACCCTAGCACAAAATTCTTAAGCCATTTCTTTATCTTTAACAAATTTCGTTTTATTATTGGGAGCCAGAACAATTTCATTATGGGCAGCTCCAGATGGGATCATTGGAAAAACATTTTCTGCTCGATCTGTGTGCATCAATAAAAATACTGGTCCTTTAATTTCAAGCATTTTATTAATTGAACCATTAACGTCATCGGCTTTTTGACACTCTAATGCACTAAAACCCATGGCTTCCGCCAGTTTAATATAATCAGGTCCGTTACTTAAATCACATTCAGATTCGTTATTTTCATGAAATAATTCCTGCCATTGCCGGATCATACCAAGCACTTGATTATACAAACAGAGTATTTTAACTGGAAGGCCTTCTTTTGCAATAGTTGCCATTTCTTGAACGTTCATCATCATTGAACCTTCCGAGGTCACACAAACTACAGCTGCATCAGGATGTGCAACTTGTACACCCATAGCTGCTGGAATGCCATATCCCATAGTACCGAGACCACCAGACGTCATCCAGCGATTTGGTTCAGAAAATTGAATATACTGAGCAGCCCACATTTGGTGCTGTCCAACATCTGTCGTAACGAAATAATCGGTTCCATTCAAAGATTCACTTAATTGACTTAAGGCGTATTGTGGCTTAATTGACTCTTTAAAATTTTGCTCAAATCCAAGCGAATCTGCAGAACGCCATTCTCCAATTACATTCCACCAGTTATCAATAGCATTTTGATTAAGCTTCGGTTGTTTTTGATTCCAAATGGTTATCAAATCGGATAACACATTCGTCACGTCTCCTATAATCGCGATATCAACTACAATATTTTTGTTAATAGAAGAAGGATCAATATCGATATGAATTTTCTTACTATTAGGAGAGAAAAGCGCCGTATTACCGGTCACCCGATCATCGAAGCGCGCTCCAATATTAAACATAATATCACATCCGTGCATTGCAAGGTTAGCTTCGTAGGTACCATGCATACCCGGCATACCAATAAACTGATCATCTGTTGTTGGATAGGCGCCTAATGCCATTAATGTTGTCGTACAAGGATAGCCGGTCATTTTGACAAACTTCTGCAAT
>CAUZSH010000095.1:0-3136 GCA_963582935.1 Gammaproteobacteria bacterium | reverse complement strand
TACAATGGCTAATAATGTCAGCTGGGTAACGATGGCGTTTAGGTTTGACAGATAGACTCATTTTTATGACTGTAAATCATTACAGTATATCAGATACGTGAAAGGCTATAGTTAACTTGACGGTGCCTTTAAATATTGTGAAAAATTCAGTACATCTATTACTTTAAATAATTTCAAAATCTCGTACCTAGCTAAAGTTAAGTTTACGGTACCGTGTGTGGTTTTTTCTACAAGCCAGCAATAAGGCAGGGCTTATCATGATTAAAATACCTATTGCGAATATCACGCTATAGTGCCATGTTGCGCCAAAATCAAGTTGACTGGGTGGTACAAAACCAATGACCAAGGTGATGATGCAACTGATAAGCCCCAATAGGCATAGTAGCCATTTTCCAATGTTACCACCAGGCAATGTGAATGGTTTTTTAACCTCCTTGTGCTTGTAATGTAAGACAAGCGCTGCAATGAACATCATCACATACATCAGAACATATATCTCAGTTGAGAGATCGGTTAACAACCAATAGGCATTGTTGATGCTTTTAAAGAACACAAAGCATAGACATACAATCGTGGTGATGATAGCTTGTAAAATTAGCACAGCAGATGGTATGCCTTGGGAATTTTCTTTGGCTAATAGTTTGGGTAGGCTTCCAGACATAGCAGCTTGCTGTAAACCTCTAGCTGGAGATACAATCCAATTGATCATTTCACCTAGACTTGAAAACACAACCAATGCGCACATTATAATAACCAACCAATGAAGGTGAAAGGTGCTTAAAAATATGTCAATGGTTTCAAAAAAACCGGAAATCAAGCTGATTTTTTGACTGGGGATAACCGCAGCAATGGCCAGTGAGCCAAAGATCATTGTAGCCAAAATTATAGTAGCTGCAATGATGACACCGATGGGGTATTTTTTTTGAGGTTTTTTAATGTCTTTTACATTAACAGCTGCAAGCTCCATACCTAAAAATGAGGTGATGATGGCAGTGAGCGCAATCCAATTATTGCTATGTGTAAAGTTAGGAATAATGGTATGCCAACTCAGTGTGTAATTAATTTTGTGGCCGCTTACTAACCAAACAATAAATAAAATCGCAATTACTGCGAAGGGAATTGCAAAGCCACCAATAGCACAAATCGCTGCAAATCTCGCTGAAATAGATAAGTTCTTAAGTGATAATAATGTCATGCTCCAAAATGATATCAGTATGACAGTGACAACATACCACTTGTGTTCAATTAAGTTAGGATTGATCAAATAAGCTAAGCCACTAGCAATAAACGCTAGTATGGTCGGAAACCAAATAGCGGTATTAATCCACTGAAACCAAATGGTGATTAAGGCAATTTTATCTCCAAAAGCTTCTTTGGACCATTGGTAAATACCATTTTGATTGGGGTGGTACGATGATAACTCAGCTGAAATAAGTGCAATCGGCATCAAAAAACCAATTGCGGCTACAATAAAAAAGAAAATAAGGTTTGGGCCAAACATGGCAGCAGCAGGCATATTACGTAGGCTATCGATTGAGCCAATGATAAACATGACAAGAACAAATAGGCCGATCTTATGCTTTTCCATAGGCCATCACTTTTTGAATTAAAAACTTAATCATTGGCGTTAATTTATATTAAAATGCAATTATATCACTATACATTCACTTTAAGTTTTGTTCAAGCTTTTAATTTTTTGGTCTTTACGACAATATTTTTTCCAAATGTTGACTGGACTAATTGTCCATATAGTGTTTCTATTTGGCTATTTAGAGTATCTATATCTTTTTGATATCCCACACGTAATTTGTTTAACCTCAATAGGTTATCAATTAGTTCTTGTTTTTGTTTTAAATCAACTGACGCCTGCTGCTGTTTCTGGCACACTAGACATTGCTGTAGGACGCGTAAGGAAATCACTTTTAGGCGAAAAATACTTGAATGTGTTTACGGTGGGAGATCAGCTACTTTGGGGGGCTGCTGAACCTCTAAGAAGAATGTTACGGATTATTTTAAATCAAGAAAAGGAGTGTTAGAAAAAATGAATAACCTAAATTCAAAAAACAATACACATTTTATTTTCCTCGCTATTTTATCAATGGTTTTTATCTCCGCAATTTTAATCTCCGATATATTAACCTATAAAGTTATTGCCATTTTTGGTATGACAACCTCCATGGCTTTGCTAATCTACCCAATTAGCTATGCGGTAAGTGATATTGTTACTGAATGTTATGGACGCAAGGTCTCCATTGCTATTTTAATCTCTGGGCTTACTCTAGAACTTCTGATTGATTATATGATTTCAATTGCAAGTACCGTCCCAAACCAATTTAATCATGATTATAGCGTTGCCTTTTCAATTGCACTGGGGCCCATGAAAACCGTTGCGACTGGTGCCGTAATTGCTGCTTTCTTTGGCTACCTCGTGAATATTTTAATCATGTCATATTTTAAAAAATCTAACCTTATAAAAGCCTTTGTTTGGCGGTCGATTATTTCAACACTATTAGGTGAGGCAGTCTTCCTGTCCATTGCTTACACTATTTGGTTTTGGAGTAGCGACCTAAGTGCAGGCAAGATTGCACAAATGGTACTCGTATCCTATATCTTTAAGCTGGCTTTTAGCTGTATTTACGCCGTTATTGGAAACTATGTGGTTAAATGGATAAAGGGAAGTTTAACCGCCCCTTAAGCGGGTTAAGCCCGGATACGGCACCGTCAAGTTAACTTTTTGAGTACTCAGAGGGCAATTATAGCAAATTTTAGGCGCAAAGGATCTCATGAGCTGTGTCATCCCAAATGTCTCTTGCCAAGTTAAATTGACAACGTCTTTCCTCAGCCGAATTCCTATATCTGCCTACGGCAACTGAAAATATATTTCTAGTTCTCCCCATCAACACCAGCATCTTCTGCACAGCCTGAAGCGACTTGAATTTCACCAAGCACTTCTCCTTTCGCCTAGTGGGCTGGCGAGAGTTTTCAGCTCGATTGTTTAAGCGTTTATGGCTTCTATGGTCGGCTCCCGGCATCATATATTTAATCGGCCTAAAGTAACTTTTTAATTTATCCGTAACTATGACTCTAGGCGCTGGATACGAGCCTAATAAACGTGTAAGAAATCTAATAGCTGCCT
>CAUZSH010000094.1:0-3180 GCA_963582935.1 Gammaproteobacteria bacterium | reverse complement strand
CCATAGAGTAGGTGATTACATGCAACCTATTTCCTACCTTAAAACTGACCTCATCCATAACGAAATAATCATCTTCAACCATACTCACTAAACCTATTACTTTTTCATCATCATTCCTGAAAACAACGATCTTAGCTTTATTATCGTGATAGCGTTTAATTTCAGATTTCAAGATGCAGCCATAATATCCACAATACTTTTCTTTCCAAAACAAAATGTAGATGCGTCTTTCTTTGATTTCACTGCATCAACTAGCACACAGTCATTTTGAATATCTGACAGGTAACCAAAAACAGATCCACTATGTTTTCGTTTTATTACTACCTTTTTCTTTGAAGATAAATACGCATCAAGCTTATAAATAATGTCTGTCTTTTGATTTAATTTTCGTTTCATTTTATTGTTTTTTGCGCCCATGTTTTTCCTTAATCTATTATATGTCGGTGAGCTTTACCCATTACTTTTCCCGCACTTGATTCATTGCCAGAGAAAGGTATTTTACTTATTTATTTAATTGCAATTCCTAAAGTGATCGTTGATCAAAACTCACGCATCAATCTCCCTGCACCAACCAATGATCCTTCGAACCCATTTTCCCGTAACGCATACCAAAAGGTCACCGCGTTGATCCCAAAATCGGAATTCCAATAACTTGTTCCAACTTTTCACTAACATCGATCAAGCTCATGTTCGTTCCACATTGAACGACTGCATCCAGTTTGTTTTCACCCTTCGCTAATAACTCCAAGATTGCCTTTTCTTTGGCCCAGTCAGGAATATGTGCGATGTGAAGCGCGTTTGCACAGGAAAAGCCAACAGTCGAAACCACCTCAAAGCCCAAGTCCTCAAACATTTGCGTTGCAAATTCGTTTCCCTTCTTATCGAAAGGAGTTATGATCCCAATTCTCTTCGCCTCATATTTATCTAAGGCTGCTTTAATTGCATCATGCCAGGTGGCCCAAGACAAATTAGAGTAGGCTTCAATATCTACCATGGGCGCTCTTATTTCATTAATACCGCCAATAATGTGCTCCAAGCTCATGCCCATAATCAAATATTGCGGTTCTGCCAATAAAGCCCCATCCACCGCTAACCTCAATCCATTTAAAAATTGTTCTTTATACTCCATTAGATCCTCTTCAGTTTTCAACTGCGGCTTCGGAGTTAAGACGTTAGCCGTATGAAGACCGACACCTTTTAGCCCATTTGGTCCTTGGTTTTTGAAGATAATGCTCCAGAGTTCGTGCTCCATACTGGTATTAGTTGCTGGAATACATAATCCAAACTTCCTTTTGAAGCTTCTTACATCAGGATATCCCAAGAAAGAATCGATTTCGCCAAAGTTTTTGGCTTTTTCCCCATTGTGAATGACACCGGGATGCGCTAGAGAAGGCATGGGTGCGGCATTTACATTTGGAATGGTGATTTTTTTTCCAGATAGCTTCCCGACAATGGTCTGGGTCTCTCGGTCGTCTATTAACTTTTGATCATTCATTGAGTTGTTGCCCCTTATTTATTTCTAACTACTGCGTAGTTTCATTAATGTTCGGTGGATGCCAGGGCGGATTAAACCTACAATCGCGACACTTAGCACATATATTTGCCACTTCATTATACTCAATTGGCGTCATGAATCGGTTGATTAGAGACAATAGTCATATTTTGTCACCTTTAAAGCCTAGATTTTATATAAGTTGCTTTGCTAACCTATTTCTGATTTCACAAACCAGAAAAGGTCGTAAAATGAAAAAAAATAAATTAGCAATTGTAACACTTGGAAGCATATTAAGTGCTGGATTATTTATGAATGCGTTTGCCAGCACAGTACTTACCCCAACTGAATTGGAAAACATTCATACACCATTTTCTTATAATGTGGGTATGGACTTTGATACAATGGAGGCGCCAAGTGCAAACACGCTACCACGAGCAAAAATAATACTTTCTAAAGCAAGTACGGATGTAAAATTATTCCGTGTTTATCGTTTATATGCAGCAGGTAGTCGAGGGACTGCGATTGATATTCCAACACAGGCACTGGCGGACACTATGAAAGCAGACCCTAAAGTGGAAGCGGTAGTTGGCACCATGAATCATTTGCCTGTCTCAGCAGATGCTTGGGTAAAACAATTAAAGAATACATTTGGTAGCCAGGTTTCCCAAGTTAAGGCCATCCTTATTGGAAATGAAGTAAATGGCGGCGCATATACGGCAACACAGTTAAAGGCAGAGATTCAGGCAATGGCAACCGCACTTGCTAACAATGGCTTGGATACGATTCCAGTTTCAGCTAGTCTTAGTGGTTTACCTAGACAAGGCAACGACAGCATAGCCAATGCATTATTTGACCCTTATATGAAAGCTATTGTGAGTAATTGGTCGTCAAAATGGAATGACGGTTATCCCTTTGTAGAGTTTGACCCATACCCAGATGCGCTTGTGCCTGCAGGAAGTCCACCACAAGACATCATGAATGCAGCGCCAAAAGTATTTAACGAATATTATGCGGATGTATACCGAAATTATATATCACGCTTCAAAACAACTGCGGGTAAACCACTTCAAGGTGTGATCGGTGAAACGGGTGCTGAGGGCATAAAAGATGCAGATTGGAAGTATGGTGTAAAAGTGAATAATGCTTTAACCAGTGCGTTGACAACAGAAGATAAACAAGCTAAAAACCACACCATACCAACATTCTTATTTGAAACCATAGATGAGCCCGGTAAGGCTGATGGTCAGCGCCAGATGGGCTTCTTTAATTCAGATGGAACTGGCAACGGTAGCAGTCTGCCGGGATGGGTCGCAACGCATAAGTTTACTGGATGGGTCTCTTAACTTGAGAGTATTTATATTTTAAGCTATTTCCTTGATTTATATGGAGTAAAAGCAAGGAATTCTTTTTATACTGTCTAGTTTCTAACGTATTCCAACTATACCCCTTGTCTAGGTGATGGTGTTATTGATTAACGGCATCTTTCAAAGTCTTACCAACTTTAAAGCTCACTGCCTTTGAAGCTTTAATTACTTTTACCGTGTATTATGGATTATTTATTTTTCGTAGGTTTAGTTATGACGGCTATGGCATTAGGTTTGGATTGGTTGGGTAAGGAACTGAACAAAGAAAGCCTAGAGGTACGGAAATTTAAACTTAAAATGTATAGTTCCATAAACTGATGT
>CAUZSH010000093.1:0-3201 GCA_963582935.1 Gammaproteobacteria bacterium | reverse complement strand
AAAAAGAGGTGCAGGAGCCTTCATTAGAGCGCACTTTAGCAGTTTTTTTTGTAGCTACTATGCTTGGTGAGTTATTTTTATCTGCGACAGTAGGATCTACAAAACCAATTGAAGGGGGCTTCGATTTAGAAACAGTTGCTGAAGTTGGAGGGAGTGCAAAAGCAATTGGGCTTGAGCTATTTACACGTCATTTAGTTTCATTTGAACTTGCATCTGTTTTGTTGCTGGTCGCAGCAATTGGTATTATTTGCCTTTCAAAGTTTTCGTATGTTCCTGCCCGGAGGCGAATGAAATAATAATGGGACATCAATTTGTATTACTTATAAGCGCTTGTATTTTTTGCATTGGAGCGGTTGGGTTTCTTATTCGAAAAAACCCTCTGGTTATGTTTATGTCAGTAGAGTTAATGCTGAACTCTGTAAACTTTCTTTTGGTTGGGTATTCAAATTTTTTAAAATCTATGGATGGACAAATTTTTGCCCTAATGATAATGACAGTGGCTGCGGCTGAGGTAGTCGTTGGTCTAGCTATCATCCTTACAATTTTTAGAACCCGCCATGATATGGACGTAGATCATATTAATACTTTAAAAGGGTAAGATACTTGTTTTTATATTGTTGGCTTATATTAATTTCTCCTCTTACGGGGTTTATAGTTCTAAGTTGGATGGGGGATAGGGTATCTCGTCAACAAGCCGCCGCGATCGGTTGCGGCACGGTGGGTATTTCATTTCTGGTGACTTTGATAGCATTAACCGAACTATTACTCGGCGAGGAAAGTAGTAAAGGTGGAGTATCGACTCTCTACCATTGGGTGACAGCCGGTTCATTCACTTTAAATCTATCTATTCTAGTTGATCCCTTGTCTGTCTTTATGTTACTGATTGTGACAGGTGTTGGATTTGTGATTCATGTTTATTCTGTTGGTTATATGGAGAAAGATCCAGAGTTCAATCGATTTTTTTCTTATCTAAATTTCTTTATATTTTCAATGGCGCTATTAGTTCTAGCGGCTGATTTTTTCTTTCTTATTGTAGGCTGGGCAATGGTTGGGCTAGCTTCCTATTTGTTGATTGGATTTTGGAAAGAAAAAACCAGTGCAGTTCTTGCTGCTCGCAAAGCATTCGTTATGAATGTAATTGGCGATGTCGGCATGGTTATTGCCGCATTTATTATTTTTGAAAACCTGGGCACGTTAAACTTCTTAGATGTTTTCGCTGCTGCTAAGTCAACATTCCGCCCTAATGGTGACACCATTTTATTAATTACCCTGCTTCTTCTCGTGGGGGCGTTTGCAAAATCAGCACAAATGCCTCTTCATACATGGCTTGCTGACGCGATGGAAGGTCCCACCCCTGTTAGTGCATTGATACATGCCGCTACTATGGTTACTGCCGGAGTTTATCTGGTGGCGCGTTGCCATGTGCTTTTTGAACTTGCACCCTTTACTATGTACTTGATTGCCACGGTTGGTGTCATTACTGCAATCTTTGCGGGGTCTATGGCAATGGTTCAATATGATATAAAACGTGTAATCGCTTATTCAACTATGAGCCAATTAGGATTTATGTTTCTTGCCGTGGGTGTCGGTATGTATAGCATTGCCATGTTTCATTTAATGACTCACGCTTTTTTCAAGGCATTACTTTTTTTGAGCGCTGGAAGTGTGATTCACGGGTTGAATGATGAGCAAGATATTCGAAAGATGGGTGGGCTTCGCCATTCAATGCCTATCACTCACGTGACATTTTTAATCGGATCTTTGGCGCTAGCCGGGTTTCCTTTAACGAGTGGTTTTTTTAGTAAAGAGGCGATTATTATCAATTCTTATCATGCAGATATGGGTAATATCATATTTTGGGCTCTGGCAATACTAGGGGCAATCATGACAGGATTTTATATTTTTAGAATTTATTTTTATGCCTTTGCTGGTCAACCAAGAACTGATGTGCACGCACACGAAAGTCCGCTTGTAATGATTGCTCCTCTATGCCTTTTGGCTTTCTTATCTTTGACTGCTGGATTTGGTGGCGGCATGGTGGACGACTTTCTTTTTAACTATTTTGGGACACATATGCCACATCCTGATGATCTTTTGTTTGAAACTATTGGGTTGTCGGCTGGTTTGATCGGTATTGTTGGAGCGGTGGTTTTTTATATGACGGGTAAAGACCGTCTTGAGTTTGCCAAACAGATGCTGGCACCGCTTCATGACCTGCTACTTAATAAGTATTATATCGACGAAATTTACGATTTTTTAATTGTAAAACCAGTCCGCGCGATAGGTATTTTTCTAGAAAAAAGAGCCGAAAATCTTGGCATTGATTTTTCTGTTGACCAAATTGGCGTTCAAGTTCGTGAAGTAAGCCGTCTTATAAGTTTTTGGCAGTCGGGTAGCGTTAGGTCGTATGCCTTGAGCATGATTGTTGGAGTAGTAACTATCCTTACGTTTGTTGTTTTTCAATGATTCGTTAAAGCAAAGTAATTATGTTAACACTCATTATTTTTATTCCGCTGCTAGCGGCATTGGTTCTTCTTCTTGTAAATAAAGATGACACGAGAACCATTCGCAATATTTCTGTCGGAGCCGCAGGGCTGACCTTTCTCTTATCACTCGCGTTACTTTTAAGGTTTGATTCAGCTCAACTAGGTATGCAATTTACAGAAAACCATGTATGGGTCCCCATGCTTCATATCAATTATCAGCTGGGTGTTGATGGTATCAGTCTGTGGTTAGTTGTTTTAACGGCTTTTATTTCTTTGATTGCGGTTTGTTTTTCCTTAGACCGAGATGTTGGGTTTCGTAATTTTATGGCGCTTCTATTAGCTCTTGAGGCGGGCACGCTTGGAGTATTTTTAGCATTAGATCTAATTTTATTTTATGTTTTCTGGGAATTAATGCTTGTTCCTACTTATTTTTTAATTGGAATATGGGGAGAAGGTCGCCGCATTTATGCCACGACAAAGTTTGTGTTGTATACCCTTGTTGGAAGTTTATTCATGTTACTTGGAATAATCTGGTTGAGTCTCATTCATTTTGAAGCGACGCACGAGCTTAGTTTTGATATACAGACCCTTGTTCAGATGAAGATCGATCCGAGCACACAAGTTTGGTTGTTTTTGTTCTTTTTATCTGCATTTGCCATCAAAATTCCAATATTCCCACTGCATAGCTGGTTGCCGCACGCTTATATTGCAAGTC
>CAUZSH010000092.1:0-3299 GCA_963582935.1 Gammaproteobacteria bacterium | reverse complement strand
ACGGGCTGGGAAATACCTTCCAGCTTCCAAAGGTCGAAGCGCTACGCACAATCTCTCAATGGAGCCGAAAGGCAGCCCTTCTGAGGACTACTCGACCTCGGCTTCGCCTCTCCCTGTCTCGCAGCGTATTCTTAAATACTCTATATGCATCAGGGATAAACCAAGGATTTTCCAATTATAATAGCTCACAGTTAACCACAAATATGGTCACTAAACTTATAAAAATAAAAGCTAGGTACGATAAGAGATTTAACGAAAGTGATTCTTCTTTATCACCTGCGAGGAAAGCAGTGGGAAAACAAGCTGCAAGCAAGGTTCAGGAAGTTTATCTCAGGCATTTACAGCCTCTTCTCAGTAGCCTCAACACGCACCTTCCGTGCAAGTTTATCCAACAAACCATTTACAAAACGATGACCCTCTTCAGCGCCTAAACTTTTCGTATGGTCTACATATTCGTTGGCAACCACTTGAAAAGGCACATCTAAACGGTATAAAATCTCATAGGTTCCAAGCCTGAGGATAGCAAGCTCAATGGGGTTTATTTTCTCAAAGTCACGATCTACCAATGGTTTAATCGCCTCGTCAATTTCAATCCCATTTTCTTGAACGCCTAATAACAAATCATTAAAAAAATCCCATTCTACTGGATGGCGATCTACATTATCAATATGGAATTGCACGCGTAAATCTGCAAAACTTGTACCTGCCATTTCACGCTGATAAAGCGCTTGAATCGCATGAAAACGCGCACGCCTGCGTTCTTTTACCTTAATCGCCATTATAGTTCCTCAATTTGGGATAATACATTCATAGTTTCTAACAAACTCACGGCTGTATCAGCACCCTTATTACCTGCTTTCGTGCCCGCTCTCTCAATAGCTTGCTCGATGGAATCCGTTGTTAAAACGCCAAACGAAACGGGAATATCTTGAGATAAAGAAACCTGTCCAATCCCTTTTGCGCATTCACCTGCCACATAGTCAAAATGCGGGGTTCCGCCTCTGATCACCGCACCCAATGCCAATATCCCTTGATATTTACCTGTTAGTGCCAACTTTTTGATTACTAATGGCAACTCATAAGCCCCCGGCACATAAACCATATCTATCTGATCTTTAGGTACGCCATGACGTTTTAGAGAGTCCAATGCGCCACCCACCAAGCTTTCGACAATAAGGCTATTAAAACGTGTTGCAACCACGGCAATACGTCCACCATGATAAAGGTAATCGCCTTCAATTTTTGTATGATACATCTCTATTTCCTCTCTAACCGTCTATATATTCAATCACTTCTAAGCCAAACCCCGACAATGCTGTCATTCGCTTAGGTGAGCTTAGTACACGCATTCGCTTAACACCAAGGTCTTGTAATATACGAGCACCTGCTCCAATGGTTTTTAAATGGGTTTCTGGTGTTTCTATATTCCCTAATTCTAGTGCTTCTAGTCTTCTTTGTATACTTTCTGATGATTCTGCATTTGAAAGCACCACCACAACCCCCTGTCCTTTCTCTTCAATATAGGATAAAGCTCGTCCCATTTGCCAGCTTTTCTCTAATTGTTTGATTGCAAAAAGATCGCTCAAGTCATCTTTGTAATGCACTCGAATATAGGTATCTTCCAACTCAGAAATATTACCTTTTACCAGCGCAAAATGTATTTGATTGTCAATATTATCCAAATAACTGTACAACATAAAAGTGCCGTATTGGGTCTGAAGCGGCATACTGGAAATTTGTTCCACTGATTTTTCATTTTGAATGCGATAGCGAATCAGGTCTGCAATGGTGCCTATTTTGACGTCATGCTCTTTGGCAATCTCTACAAGGTCATCACGACGCGCCATACTGCCATCGTCATTTAATATCTCCACAATCGCAGCGGCTGGCTCAAAACCTGCTAAACGCGCTAAATCACAACTCGCTTCCGTATGACCTGCTCGATTTAAAACACCGCCTTTCTGTGCAATAATGGGGAAAATATGTCCTGGTTGCACAACATCAGAGGCAACAGCATTTTGAGCAACTGCAGCTTGAATGGTTCGCGCTCTATCAGCGGCAGAAATCCCTGTTGTCACTCCTTCTGCGGCTTCAATAGAAACTGTAAAGTTCGTACCAAACTGGCTGCCGTTATTTCCCGGTGACATCAAACCGATATTTAATGTCTTGCAACGTGATTCTGTCATCGGCATACAAACAAGCCCACGACCATGACGCGCCATAAAATTAATGGCTTCCGGTGTCACGCACTCAGCCGCCATCACAAAGTCACCCTCATTTTCACGATCCTCATCATCCAGCAAAATCACCATTTTACCTTGATGAACATCTTCAATGAGCTCTTCAACCGTATTAAACATCTCTTTATCCGCAATAAGACCAACTGCACAGATTTTAATGCGCATTGACAGTGGAAGCAAGTTTTAACGTGAAACTAAACTAAGATACCGAGGCGGTTTAAGGATGCAATTGCGAATTTTCTAAGGGCATATAAAATAACAACTATAGGAATTCGATATGGTTAAATTAGAAATGATAGGAAATCTAACAATCGAGCACAGAATCCAAGTTCAAACAATGCTGGATAATATGCATAAAGCCAAAGAAATAGCATTCTATGTTGGCTGCCATATCAGCACTATTTATCGTGAAATTAAACGAGTTCTTAGATTTTCATCATACGATGTCCAAGCTTCTCAATCGGCTGTATCTACAAATATGATCAGAGAGAACCAGCGGTCACCTTCTGATGCTTTGGTTAAGTTGATTGACTCTAAACTAACTGATGAGCAGTGGAGCCCAAACCAGATCAGTAAATGGCTAAAGCTTCATGGTCATGAAGAGATAAGCCATACTTGGATCTATAAATAGCTATAAGTCCTTTATTTATATGCTTTAACCCCCATTTGTTTAGAATTACATTTTGTATTTTTAAATAATGGATAAAATAAATTTAGGGCGTAAATCTGGCAGAGTTGTAGAGCTGACATTCAAGCGAAGTATGGTAGTAAAGCTCATTCATGATTAAAAGTTAGATCATTATCATAACAACATACTAGCCAAGGATCGATGGCATTGATCAAGGATATGATCCGAGGCCAGGCATGATGCCATTATGGAGTCAAAGTTCTCAAGTATTTATAAATTTTGTTAATAATTTTCCAATGCTAGGAAAGCGTGTTGCTCGGTCGTTCATAGAAGATTTTGGCTCCTGCCAAAATCGAATCACTACCCTCGCAGATGGTTTTGCCTCAGACGCCCACCTCCGTACCGATCTTCCAAAAAACAAGCCTACAGTC
>CAUZSH010000091.1:0-3317 GCA_963582935.1 Gammaproteobacteria bacterium | reverse complement strand
AGACTGTAGGCTTGTTTTTTGGAAGATCGGTACGGAGGTGGGCGTCTGAGGCAAAACCATCTGCGAGGGTAGTGATTCGATTTTGGCAGGAGCCAAAATCTTCTATGAACGACCGAGCAACACGCGGAATTATACTTTTAATTGAGCGCCCCATAAAAATTGGTGATTGGATTGATGTGGGAAATGAAAGTGGGATTGTACAAAAAATCCGACTGAGGGCAACGGTAGTGGAAACGTTTAATCGAAAAACCTTGTTAATCCCAAATCCGAGTTTATTACCAAAATAGTCAGTAACGATATGTACAATCCAATAGCACGCCTAATTGTGGAGGTAGAGTGTTCTTACGATGATGATCCCGATAAAGTCAAAGAGATACTTTTATCCATTGCCGACGGACATGACGAGATTATTAAAGATCCTGCGCCCAGCGTGTTGTTTGATAACTTTAATTCAAGCGGTTTATTATTTAAGCTCAGGGTTTTTTGTTTGACGGCTAATAGAACAAGCTTAAGTAGCAAGCTGTGTTATATCATTTTTGATAAATTTAAGGAAAATGGCATTGAAATCCCATATCCTAAGCAGGATATATATAAAAGAGCATAAATCACACAGTCAGGTGCCGTGACGATAGAACAGTTTATATATATACTAGCGCAATAGCATTTGAAATAGGCGAGCATAATGAATGTTAAAGATACAATAAAAGCGCGGAAATCAACACGTGCATTTTTAAATAAGCCTGTTGAAAAAGACAAAATTATTCGTATATTAGATGCAGCACGATTTGCTCCTTCGGGTGTAAATACGCAACCATGGTCGGTGGCAGTGGTGTCTGGTGAAAAGAAGCAATATTTACAGGATAAAATGGAAGCTTTGTTTCGATCTGGTGAAAAAGCCAATATGGATTATAGCTATTATCCAAGTGAATGGTTTTCACCTTTTAAAGAGCGTCGTCGTGAATGCGGTTTGTTAATGTATTCTACTTTGGGTATCGAACGCGAAGAGAAACAACGAATGCTGGATCAATGGGCGGCAAATTATCGTTCATTTGATGCGCCAGTAACCTTATATTTTTTTGCGCCAAAAGGTATTGAGAAAGGTTCCTTTATAGACTATGGTATGTTTCTTCAATCCGTAATGATTTCAGCGATTGAAGAGGGTTTGGCAACTTGTCCGCAAGCGGCTCAAGCGGAGTACCCTGAGTTAGTTAAAGAGGTATTGGGTTACGATCTAGAATGTCTTTTATTATGTGGAATTTCGCTGGGATACGAGGACAAAGACGCGTTAATAAATAGCTACCGAACACCGAGAGAATCTGTTGAGAGCTTTACGAAATTTTTTGATTGAGGATGTTATATGAGTCAAACACAAAACAAACCCATCGTATTAATTACAGGTGCGTCATCGGGTTTTGGAAAAGCATGTGCAAAAAAATATAACCTAGCGGGTTACCCTGTGATTTTGGTTGCGAGAAGATTAGAAAAACTAACAGCATTGGCAGCATCTTTGAATTCTGCATATCCGATACATATTGCTAAGCTAGATGTGACAAACAAATCAGAGATAAAGGAGTTTGTGAAAAACTTGCCTGATCGCTTTAAAAAAGTGGGTGTGCTTGTCAATAATGCGGGACTTGCTGTGGGATCCGCACCTATCCATGAAACAATTGAAGATGACTTTGAAAGAATGATTGACACGAATATTAAAGGGTTGGTGAATATGAGTCGCCAAATTGCACCTATAATGGTCGCAAATAACTCTGGCCATATTGTAAATATTGGTTCGATTGCGGGGAGTTGGCCTTATCCAGGGGGGAATGTTTATGGTGGAACAAAAGCATTTGTGCAACAATTTTCGCGTGGGCTGCGTGCAGACTTATTAGGTAAAAATATTCGTGTGACAAATATTGAACCAGGCATGGCAGAAACTGAGTTTTCTAATGTGCGTTTTAAAGGGGATGGTACTAAGGCTGATAATGTGTACGCAGGTGTTAAACCTCTAGTGGCAGATGATATCGCTGAGACTGTGTTTTTCGCAACCAGTATGCCCGCACATGCGAACATCAATTCATTAGAGGTCATGCCGACTTGTCAGGCTTGGGGTGCTTTAGCGGTCGCTCGATAACAATTTTATACATATAATTTCAAATCCTCTTTATTTTTCCTATACTTGATTTAATACTTTGATAGAGATTAAGAGTTGGATAACTAAATGAATTACATTAATACATTATGGGTTTTGCTCTCGACCATTTTAGTTTTGTATAATACTCCATGAAATACTAACAAGATTTTCTGAATACAAGTTCCGATAAAGTATTTAAAATAGTGATGAAATTCAGGAGAAATAAATGAGCACTAAGCGAACAACATACTCAGCAGAATTCAAAACAAAGATTGTTATTGAAGTCGCTGCGAGACAGGGAGAGGCGAAGCCGAGATGGAGTAGTCCTCAGAAGGGCTGCCTTTCGGCTCCATTGAGAGATTGTGCGTAGCGCTTCACCTTTGGAAGCTGGAAGGTATTTCCCAGCCCGTAGAGCCATATACGCAGTACTGGCTTTCAAAAACGAGACTGTAGGCTTGTTTTTTGGAAGATCGGTACGGAGGTGGGCGTCTGAGGCAAAACCATCTGCGAGGGTAGTGATTCGATTTTGGCAGGAGCCAAAATCTTCTATGAACGACCGAGCAACACGCTTTAAGAAATGAAAAAACTTTAGCTGAGATTGCATCAGAAAATAATGTAACTCCAAAAAATATACAAAATTAGAAAAAGATATTTCTAGAAAATGCTTCGATGGCTATGGAGCCAGAAAAGACGATTAAGGAAAAATCTATGATTGAGTCTGAGCTTGAAAAAATATCAGTAGTAAATCAGTGTGAGATGATTGGTTTATGTCGAGCTAATCATTACTACGTACCAGTTATAGATGAAAATATAGTTGCTATAAAAGCACACATCGAAAAAACATATGAAGAAATACCGATCTATGGTAGCTTAAAAGTTCACCAGTAGCTCTTAGAAGATGGTTATTCAGTTTGTGTGAATTCGGTTCAGAAGTATCGTAAAGAGCTAGGTTTGAAAGCGATTCTAGCCGTTAGACCACCGAATATGTCTCAGCCAGTCAAAGAGCACAGAAAATATACCTATAAATTGATGGGTTTAGATATCTCGAGAGTGAATCAAGTTTGGTCTACAGATATTACATACATCAGGATCAAAGGCGGAATGGTTTACCTTGCAGCCATAATAGACTGGCATTCAAAGGCTGTTTTGAGTTGGAGTATATCCAACACCATGGATAGCGACCTCGTTATGG
>CAUZSH010000090.1:0-3408 GCA_963582935.1 Gammaproteobacteria bacterium | reverse complement strand
CTCATTAATATCATTGTAATTTGAACCGAACCAAATAAAATGAGCGCCCCGGTTGCTGTGTCTAACGTCACATACGCAAACGAAAATGTAAGCGCATAAATGAATAATGCTATACTTGCAGGCCAGCTTCCTTTTGTGGATGAGTTAGTATTAGAGTTAGATTTAATTTTACTAATGCTCATAATAACTGTCAGCACAATAGCACCAGCTAGCAGTCGTACTATAGTAAAGGTAGATGCATCAATAGCGCTCTCTCCTAGTGCCAAACGGCACAGCACTGAATTAGCGGCAAATGCAATTAGTGCTAGCCCAGTAAAGAGAATCGTTTTTATTAAAAAACTATTTGGTTTATTGGTCAAGTTAGAACCCATTGGAAACATAACGCAGAAATCACTTGATTTGATCAAGTAAAACGTAGTTCAAGTTCATGTATATTATCAAACAAGTAGCGCCATTATTAGTGGAATAACTCGATTCTACTTTGAAGAAACTACAATCAATGCCTTAGTTTGAGAATACTAAATACTCTGGGCCGAAGTCTTGAAAAGGCCCTCCGAAAACTTGGCTCAAGAAGTCCTTTGTTGCTTGAATATCTTTTGATGGCAATTCAACATAAATTATCTTTTTATGCTCGTACATTTATCAAATCTTTTTTTTAAATTTTTAACCAAGTCCACTACAGTAATTCGTTAAGATTTTTCCGCTGAGCCTTCTTGGAACTGTGGCACACCATCAGGGATTATTTCCCAGTTGGCTTTTGAACCAACATAAATATGCTTGCCTAGTTCAATTTCTGGCTGACCATTAACGCATCCCAATGTGACACCGTGAATAGCCCCTTTAGAAACACCACAAAGGGTTGACCCGCATTCACTACAAAACTGAAGACCGTAACCATCCTTGCCAAGATAAAGTGTAAGTAAATCCTCGCCAGCTAACCATTTTAATTTTTGAGGTTCGACTAGCGCATAAGCTGATGCTTGAGAACTAAATGCTTTACGGCAACGAGAGCAATGGCAAGACCTCGCATCACGTAGAATACCTTCAACTTGGTATTTCACTTTTCCACAAAAACACTCACCAGTTATTGCCAATTTATTCTCTCTCATGTATCACGTTTCCTCTACTGGCCACAAGAAGTGGTAGCGAATGAAGTCTCAATAGTAGAAATTTGTAATATTTTTTATTGCTCAGAATTTGAGTAATTTTATGGTGGACTAAGATGAAAATTGATAGCACCGCTGCCCGTTCAAGCAAATAGTCTGCTGCAACGTCTTTTTATACATTTTTTGGCGCAAACATAATGATCGCCATACCGCTTAATGCGACTGAACCACCAACAATATCCCAAGTAGTGGGCTTGATTCCATCTACACCCCAGAGCCACAGAATGGCGACAAATACGTAAGCGCCACCGTACGCTGCATAAACTCTACCCGCCGCTGTTGGGTGAAGTGAGAGTAACCATACGAAGAGTGCCAAGCTCAAAGCAGCTGGAATAAGTAACCAAACGCTTTTTTCTTCCCTGAACCACAGATATGGTAGATAGCAACCAACAATTTCTGCTACCGCAGTAATCAAGAATAAGCTAATGGTTTTTAGTTCAAACAAGTGGAAGTCTCGCTAGTATTTTTTAATGTAAAACGCTTCAATAATTGGCCGAAAAGACGCGTATCGTTTTGGAAGTCCGTGCCAGCTTGCTGGCAGTTGTTGATTGATTTATTAGGCATTATCTCAGACTTTAAACACAATACTCTTTTTTCCTTCCCATAGGGTAGAAACACCAATTTCTCTCAGCTTTTCAAGGTCAGAGCTAATAGTCGCAAAGTGATTACCTGCTAGGGATCCTGCTTTTGAAGCAAATTGAACACAGCCATAGGCAATCAATATTTCCGTCTCGCTTTTTCCTTTAGGATATAACAGTACCTGTCCAGGTGCCGGATATGACGTGGCGTCTTCATACCCTACAGCAAATTCCTTGTCACCAAGAGGAATCCACACACCTTCACCACTCCAGCGAACATGAACTATTTCTCCTTCAAGCGGCATTGCCTTTCGAAAAACCTCACAAGTTTTTGGTGATTTACTTTCTTCAAACTCGGCATCAAAATTATGCCCGTCTATTTCAATAATCATGATAACCTCAGTGGTCAATCTCAAAGATGCTTAACCATTTATTTGGCATAAACAAAACCCATTACCAGAAGGGTCTGAACAATACTCAACGGTTTCCCAATCACCAGATTCAGAACCTTCAATAACACCTCCAAAATCTTTTACTAGAGCTACTTTTTTCTCGATTTCAGAAACTTTAACGTCTAAGTGAACCGCTGTCCAATGCCGTTCATAATTCCGTGAAGAAGTTCCAGTTATAAGTGGATTTGATTTTTCTTCTTTTTTTAATAAAATAATACTCACATTACCAGCACATAATTTTGTTGTATATTGTTCGTTCAATTTTACGATTAAGAATTTTATACTTGAGCATAGAATATCATCATCTCTACTACGAAACAAGTATGTGCTGTATGTCTCTAATTCCAGTTGTACTAGAACCAAAGCTCACTCTTAGCACCGCCTTAGTTTGGAGTCACGCCAGATGTTTTAACGCACTATGCAAACGTTGGGTTAGCTGTTTTGGGTGGGCATTAGTCAAAGACACTGAGTCACATTTTTGAAAATTACAGAAGTGTGTGATGGCGTCTACAAATGCAGTAATGACTAATTCTTCATCAAAATTGTGTTGCTCCAAATATAGTGATTTGATTTCTAAAAGGTTGATCTTTCGATGGGCTTTACAATCCATCCGCCCAATAAATTTATCACGAAATAGTAGCGGTAGTGAAAAGTAACCATACTGACGTTTAGCTGCGGGCACATAACATTCTAACTGATAGTCGTATTGAAATAGTGCTTTGAGACGATCGCGCTGAATGACACTGTTGTCAAATGGCGAAAGTATCAATATACGGTTTCTCAACTGGGGAAGGGGGCGTTCGAGCGCATCCGTTTCCAAGATAAATACTTCGCCACTGCTAACTTGAATTTGTTCTAATGTCCTTTGCCCCAATCTTTCGTTTACCAAAGTTTTCACAGCTTTGCGTAGTTCGGTATTTCGTCGTAAGTAGGTCAGCCCTTTGAGTGAAGCAAACCCATGGCAGCGCAACTGTTGCTCTAAAATGTGGGCCGCAAGTTCTTCCTTGCTTGGCATTTGTGAATTTACGTGAGCTGGCAGCACCCGCTCGGTTAGATCATATGTTTTTTGGAAACCCTTGCGGTCGCTGACCATTAGCTCGCCTTCCATATACAGCTGTTCGAGGGCCTTTTTGGCGGGCTTCCAGTCCCACCAGCCTGCACGTTTTGTGCTGTTAGTTTCTACATCTCTGGATCGTATCGGTCCATCTTCGC
>CAUZSH010000089.1:0-3458 GCA_963582935.1 Gammaproteobacteria bacterium | reverse complement strand
CACAAAACTGAGCATCCATTACGGTCGGATCAATATGTTCCCAATAGTAGGTGAGTAATTGTTTATAACTGACAATCTTGGGATCATAGACTATTTTGACCACCTCAACATAATGGCTTTTACCCGAAGAAACATACTGATATGTCGGATTAACCGTTTGACCACCATCATAACCAGATATTGTTTCTTTAACCCCATTCAGCTTATCAAAATCAGCCTCCACACACCAAAAACAACCGCCACCAAATATCGCTATCTGATCTTTTGCCACCTGATCTTTCGCAGAGCCAGCTGATGACAAAGCCATCACTACCAAAAATAAAAGCACTTTCTTCATCCTACACCTCTCAATCAAAATTATATGGGTAATTTTTGCTAAATTGTAAGAAAAATACGATTAATATTATGCACCATTGGCGTTAAGCAGTGAATTTGCTACAGTATATTCAAGCATTTATCACAAACCACCAAAAAGGGTAACACCAATGAAAAAGATTCTCGCCGTTATGTTTACTGCGGCACTACTCACCGCTTGTAGCAACAATGACTCATCCAAAGATGCCTCCAAAACATCTGACACCACCGCAAAAGCAGTGACAACACAGACGGCAGCTACCACCGTAGCCACCCAAGCCAAACCTGACACACCGGATGCAACAAAGCTCACCGAAGTGAGTTATGCAATCGGTTATATAATGGCAGAACAACTTAAGCAACAAAATATAGCGATTAATACACAAACCTTTGCAGAGGGATTAAACACGGCTTTAGCGGCTAAACCATCAAAATATAATCAAGAAGAAACCACTCAAATTATGACGGCGTTCCAGCAAGAGATGATGCAAAAGGCACAAGTTCAACAACAAGAAGAACAAACAAAAATGCAAGCCGCTGTACTTGAGCAGTCCGCAAAACTACTCAATGATCCGAATACCCCCACTGTCGGTCCAAATGATGCAAAAGTTGCCGTGATAGAGTTTTTTGATTATCAGTGCGCTTATTGCAGCAAAGTCGCCCCTGAAATCGAAGCACTCATCCCTGCAAACTCTAATGTAAAATTTATCTTTAAAGACTACCCAATCTTTGCAGAGCGCTGGGAAGCATCAAAATATGCCGCTGAAGTTGGACTCGTTGCATATCAACAAGGTGGTGCTGATCTATATATCAAATACCATAATGCCATCTTCGCCACTGGTAAAGATGAAGGTAAGCTTAAAAATGTTGACATTGATGCCGTTGCAAAACAAGTGGGTGTTAAGCTAAGTGCAGATAAATCTGAACTCACAGGCGCCAACACTGAAGATCAAATCAAAAGCAACATGACACTTGCTAGCAAAGATCTAGGCATCATGGGCACACCTGCTTTCATCATTATGCCAACCACTGGTGCAAATGCTTCAAACACCACTGTGGTGCCTGGATTTGCCTCAGAAGAATCCTTACAACAAGCGATTGATAAAGCGAGCAAGGGATAAAATCCAAGAATAAGGCTTGATTTTAGCAATACAATATTTATAATCATTCATCGAATAGTCGCATAGCTCAGTTGGTTAGAGTACTACCTTGACATGGTAGGGGTCACCAGTTCGAATCTGGTTGCGACTACCATTTTCACCTTATATTTCAACACCTTACCAAAAATCATAAACCGTAATTTTTCTTGATATTTACGTGGGGTGGTCTATGGGGTGGGGTGGGTTAGCTTTTCTATTCATGCCATCTGCGCTGATACAGACCAAATAGCCTATAGCCATGCTAAGGTTAGTGATCGGTGTATCCCCTATGGTTGATAGGTTCTTGTCCCTCATTATAGTGCCACTTCCATTGCAAACTCATATTGATTCAGTGACATTAATAACTGGTCCCCCGCATCAAGCCTACCGACACCACTGGGTGTACCTGTCATCAACACATCACCAGGGAGTAGTGTAAAAAATTGACTGGCATAGGAAATCAATTCACCAATACGAACCATCATTTCAGAAGCACAAGCTTTCTGTTTGACTGCACCATTAAGCCTTAAAGATAAATTTGACTTTTCGGCTTCACTCAAAGTCATGCCATCTACCCATCTGGATAAAACACAAGCTCCATCAAACGCTTTGGCTTTCTCCCAAGGCAAACCTTTTTCTTTTAGATCTTTTTGAATGTCACGCAAGGTTAAATCTAATCCCACACCAAAATAAAAATCATTTGCACTTAATGCTTCGGCTGGCACATTGGATAATGTAGCGGTCATTAATACCGTGATTTCCACCTCATAATGGCATATACCTAAGTGCTTTGGGAGTTTAATTTTATGATCATGGGATACCATTGAGGTTGTGGGCTTAATAAAAAGCACAGGTGCTTCAGGTTTCTCATTATTCAGTTCATTAATGTGCTCAATATAGTTTCTACCAATGCAAACCACTTTACCAGTGGGTAGCCTTAATTTTGAGCCGTCTAGCATTCTATGCTGATAATCCACGGTTAACCTCCATTAAAATCACATTCAAATAAACCAATGAAGATACCTTTATTTATGAACAGTGTCACTGAGTATTGCTCTTATAGAAACGCCATCCTGCCCATAAATCTCCTTGGTTGAAAGATCTCGTGATAAGGTAAGGAGATAGTATTCCTTAAAAGTTCTTATTTCTCTTCTTTATCTTGGCTTAAAGGTGATAGGTTGAGGGAATTTTGGGCTTACTTTTTATAGAGGTAAATATTATTTTTAAATAATAATATTTTTTCAAATTTAGTTTTAAAAAAGGGTCAACCCCTCACCAAAATAGCTGTAACCTATATAGAATAAGGCTTACACCCCTCACTAACCCCTCATACACCCCTCACTAACCCCTCATACACCCCTCACTAACCTGTCACCTTTTATGCGATAGGTTTGGTATAAAAAATAGTCATGTTCTAAATGAATCACTGCGCCCTTGATGATATAATAAACAAACAACTATGAAAAACCAAACCAAGGTAATGTATCGTGGATTTTGAAGACAAAGAAATTGGCTATAAAAAACCTCCGTTCGATGTGAACCAAGAGCGTTTTACCTACGCGGTCAAAAGAGTTAGGGAAGCAAGAGCTTCAACCAACTCAGACGGTCACGTAGCCTCTATTCTTGGAATAACACGATTTACATTGTTAGCATACTTCAGGAAAAGTCCTTTGCCTATCGATACACCTACCGAAAGTACCAAATAAAAGGGGAAACTTTGCAGAAAAATTAGGGGGATAAAACTAAAGAACACAATCAATAGACCAGTAATCAAGATGGGTCTTCTACAGATTTTATCTGATAAATTGCCACTATAAACGCTAAAAGTAATAGACAAAAAAGTTGCTATGCCTAAAATCGTGCCTGTCATAATAATCGATAAATCAAACTTCTGATAAAATATAATCGCCATAAATGGCCATAACATAAAATATATTGTTCGAGTTGCTAAAGACCCAAACAATA
>CAUZSH010000088.1:0-3464 GCA_963582935.1 Gammaproteobacteria bacterium | reverse complement strand
AGCTAAAGCACTTAGGAGGAATAAGAATGTAGTTATCGTAATTTTAATCATTTGTTTTCACTTCTTGCTTAGGTGCTCCATGTTCGTGGGTGCTATGGTCATCGTGTGTATCTTTTTCAGCGTCTATGATATCACTGCCTATTTTTTTTATTTGCTCCTGAGATTCTTTCTCTTCTTTTGTATGCGTTTCATGTTCGTGGCTAGCATGCGAACCATCTTCACTTGGCACAGGCATACTCATTACTCCTATCCCATGACGATAAACAACTTCACCACCCTTATACCCTGTTGTGGCAAGCAACCCGAATGCCGTGACTAGCAATATAAGAAATACTATTTTAACTTTTACTGTTTTTCTGTATGTAGAAAGTGACCACAATGTAACAATAAAAAACAAACCCGCCGTAGCAAAAGCCCAATTTCTATGGTCAGTCATGGCAAGATGGGAGGCTGTGTCATGTGTAACAGTGTTGTATGCGTTCCAACCAGCCAGCAAAGTTAACACCGTAATGGCCGCACCTATCCATAAATTAATATGTGCAGCTTTGAGCACTGTTTCACCCCAAGATTTTTTAATAAATACAGTTCCCCATAAAAATAATCCTGTTGCGGTGGCAAACAAACCAATTGTAAAATGAACCAATATCGGATGCCAATTTGGTATAATTTCTAACATAATTTTATCTCTTTATAATTTAACTTTAATGCCCACACCACCATCATACTCAGAATCAAAATTCGCCACCAAGGAAACCTTTTTGGTGATCTCGTATTCCAACCCGAGGCGGTATTCATCATCGGTATTCACCAACCAATCAAACTTAGTACGGTTGGTAAGTTGTAAATCGCTGCTAAGTTCCAATCGAGCATTGCCTTTGGAATCTAAACGTATCTCAGAATCTATCAGCATTGGCAGTACATAACGTATGCCTAGAACGGCAAGGTTTTCATTTTTTAGTTCATCGCCTTGAAAGTCGCCACCAACAAACACATCAAAAAAACGGTTGATGCTGCGCTCATACACGACATCTATCTCATATTCATCCTTATAGTCATAATCAAAACCAAGCTCGATGGCATTGCGAGTGTTGGAAAAACGCGTTTCATTGCCGATAAAGTTGGAATAAGTCATGGTATCCACTGATCTGTACCAGGGGTCTTGTTTGAGGTTTTTGTAAAATTGATCATTTAATTCACCCCTACTTGGCGCATCCTCATAGCGCACCACCCGTGCCATGCCACCTTTCATGTGGTAAAGGTTGTGGCAGTGAAAGAACCAGTCTTTTTCTTCGTTCGCATAAAATTCAATTTCAACCGTCTGCATTGGCGGCACATTGACCGTGTGTTTAAGTGGTGAGTATTCTCCTTGACCATTGAGGACACGGAAGAAATGTCCGTGCAAATGCAGTGGGTGATGCATCATTGTGCGGTTAACGAACTTGAAGCGTACATTCTCTCCCTTACGAATCAGAATTTTATCTTCTTCTGCCAGCGTCTTGTTGTTGAATGACCAGACATAACGCTCCATATTGCCAGTTAGTTCAAGCAGGACTTCACGATCAGGATTACCAACAGGAAGCGTTGTCTTCACCGGCGATCGCAAGCCATCATATTCGTCCATCATCCTAATAGCTGTGTTGCCTGCAGGCATTGTATGCCCCATATTTGAATGATCTACACTATCCATTTTCATGTCACCCATATCCATGTCGTGCATGGAATGATCCATGCCTTCCATGCTATCTATTTTCATGTCACCCATATCCATGTCGTGCATGGAATGATCTATCAGGAACAGGTTGGGTTTCTCTATGGTACGAGCAACCATTTTATGACCTTCACCCAGCCAAAGTGATGAATAGCCTGTGCCATCTTCGGCACTGGCACGGAATTCATAGGCCATATTGTCGTCCGGCAATTGCACCAGCACATCATAAGTTTCTGCCACAGAGATTTTTAAACGGTCCACTTCTTTTAGCTCAGTATCAACACCATCAGCGGCCACAATCGTCATAGGTCCACCGGCAAACTCTACATATTGATAACTGGAAGCTGAAGCATTAACAATACGCAGACGCACCGTCTCACCACCTTTCAACCCATCTACGGCAGACTCTTTCTTGCCATTGACCAAAAATGCATCGTACCCAACATCAGAAAGGTCCATCGGCCCCATGCGAGTCCATGAGCTATTCAGTCGGTTCTTGATGGCCTCTGGCCCGTACTGAAATACTTTTAGCCATGATTGCACTGAATCTTTCTTGAGTGCGTAATAATCACCATCTTTTTTTAAATTACGCAGCACCTGCATTGGGTTTTCATTCGTCCAGTCCGACAGCACTGCCACATATTCACGGTCCGCTTTATATTTCTCACCATCTTTAGGATGAAATACTAGTGAGCCATACACACCGCGCTGCTCCTGCAGTTGTGTGTGCGAATGATACCAGTAGGTGCCGTGATGAATAATAGGGTATTCATAGGTGAAGGATTTGCCAGCGCGGATTGGTGAGGTTGTTAGGAAAGGCACGCCGTCCTGATCATTTGGCAATAAAACACCATGCCAATGAATCGAACTTTCCACATCCATTTTATTGTGGAAGGTCACACGCAGAGTATCACCAACGGTGGCTTCAATGGTTGGCGCAGGAATACTGTCACCAACTGACATGGCCTGCACGTCCTCACCGGAAAAATTGACCGTCTTATAATTTATATCAAATTCATACTCGACCAATTTCGCTTCCGCCATCGCTGGCAAAACAGTCAAAAGGGCCAAAAGCATGACAAGTTTATATTGTTTCATGGTTAATACTCAGTTAGTGATGGGATTTACCGTATTTTTTTTTAACCTATAATATTTTATGGTAGCTGGGGGTTTGCCTGAAACTTCGTAGGTTGTTCTGAGGAATCTTATCAAAAATTAGAAATTATTCTAGCCGAACCTTTTTCACAATTTGGACCCATTAAATGAACTTTCTCAAACCGAATCTCCGAATCTTGAAATCATAGCATACTGCTTTACAAATCAAATTGGCTAAAAAAAGTGCCTGACTTATATTAATATAGGTGAGTATGGCAGGGGCTCCTGTAAGGTCTCATTGCTAACTTCACTATAGATCTCCGAATAAATAGATAGAAAAGCGTGGAAAATTGAGTGATGTAATCGGTATAAATGCTCGCACAATGCTCGCACAAACTAATATGCTCTTTATTACTAGGTTGATATAAGGAACTATAGATAGCCAAATAGACTAGGTTTTATCTAATTATCATAGCTTCTAAAGATGGTGCCCCCTGTAGGATTCGAACCTACGACCAAAAGATTAAGAGTCTTCTGCTCTACCAACTGAGCTAAGGAGGCAATTTATATAGTTGATTATATATTCTCTATTCAACCAGCCATTGAATAATATTAGTAAAAGCTGTTTTATCTTGTACAAGAAACAAATGACCACCGTCAT
>CAUZSH010000087.1:0-3750 GCA_963582935.1 Gammaproteobacteria bacterium | reverse complement strand
AGAGTGAAAGGTTCTGATGCTATGGATTTTCTTCAGTTGATATGTGCTAATGATGTTGATGTTGATGTGGGTAAAATGGTTTACACACAGTGGCTAAATAGTAAAGGTGGTATTGAAGCTGATGTTACCGTTACACGCCTTCAAACTGATGACTATCTAATTGTTAGTGGAGCAATATGCCTTAATCGAGATATGCATTGGCTTAAAAAGAACATGCCTAAAGGAGCTAACTGTTCTATATTTGACGCAACAAGCTCAGAAGGCTGTATAGCCATTATGGGGCCAAATTCTAGAGATCTACTTCAATCTCTCACTGATACTGATATGAGTAATGAAAGTTTCCCGTTTGCAAATGTTCGCAATATTGAAATAGGAATGGCAAATGTTCGTGCGCATCGAATTACATATGTCGGAGAATTGGGATGGGAGTTATACTTTCCAATAGAGTTTTCAAGTTATGTGGCTGAATTGATTGATTCAAAAGGAGAAGAGTTCTCATTAAGGCAATGTGGGATGCATACTGTAGATAGCTGTCGTATAGAAAAAGCTTATAGGCATTTTGGGCACGATATCACGGATGAAGATCACGTAATTGATGCAGGTCTAGGATTTGCTGTGAAACTTGAGAAGACGCCATCAAAGTTTGGAAAATTTATTGGTTATGATTCCGTTGAAACTAAAAAAACCTCGGGATATGAAATGCGTATGATGCAATTTTTGCTAAGCAATCCTGAGCTAATGCTATACCATAATGAACCTATTCTAAAGAATGGTGAGATAGTAGGCCACTTAACTAGTGGAACTTACAGCCATACTTTAGGAGGTGCAGTCGGTCTTGGTTACGTTACATGCTTACCCAATGAGAGTCATGAAGATATATTAAGTGCTGAATATACTATTGAGGTCGAAGGCGTCGTTGAAAAAGCTAGCGCATCACTAAAATCTATGTATGACCCTTTAAATAAGAAAATTAGAAATTAATATAAAATGGTCTATGTTATTTTTGGTGTTTCTTCCTCTGGAAAAACTACTATTGGAAAAAAAATATCTATTAAATTAGGTATTCCATTCTATGATGCAGATGATTTTCATTCAAATACAAATATTGAAAAAATGAGCACTGGTGTTCCGCTTGATGATCATGACCGTTTAGATTGGCTTCAAAAGGTTTTATTAAAAATAAATGAAAGTAATAAAAATAATGGTGCTATTTTTGCATGTTCAGCTTTAAAAGAAAAATATAGAGAAATTTTGTCTGGCTCTTATAAGTATGAAGTTAAGTTTATTTTTTTGAAAATTGATAAATCTGAAGCCGCTAAAAGATTGAAAATTAGAGAAAATCATTTCTTTCCAATAGAATTGCTCGATAATCAGTTTGAAATTCTTGAAAACCCATCAAACGCAATTAAAGTAAATGCAAGTAATGATATAGATTTAGTATGCGAAGAAATATATGCTCAGATTTTGTGACGACACAAAACCCTCAAATTTATAAATATTTATTATTTATTACATATCCACCCAAAGTGTTTAACCAAGTGCTACTCCTAAAAGCCCAACCAACATAATTAGCACCCCCAGAAGCTTCAAAGGGTAGAATTTTTCTTTTAATATGAGAATACCCAATGCAGCTCCTAATGGAATACTCAAGCGGTGGAAAGCCACTATGTAACTGACATTTTCAACAAAAGCAAGTGCCAGCAAAACCAGTGTGTAGCCTAAATTTATGCCAATACCTGCAACAATAGCGTACCACTTATTGACACAAATTACTTGATAAAAGTCTATACGGCCTTGTTTACGTATCACAACAAATAACGCTAACCACAAGGAAGTCATTAAAGCTTCCAAGCAAGCATACAAAATAGTCATTGAAGTATTATCGATAGCCAGCTGATTATTGTTTCGAAAGTATCGCAAAGCCTCATCATCCACCAGCACATAACCCGCACTACAGGTTGCGGCAATGAGCGCCATACCAAAAGTAAGATTCAGGTAATTACTAAAACGTAGCTCTTTAAATCGTTGTAAAGGAATCATAAAGCAACCAAAAACAACCAGTGCGCTTCCAACAATACTTTGTAAGGAAATCTGGTCAACTCGACCCAAATACACAACCACAGCCAACACGATGATAATGGGCATAGCTCTAGCAATAGGATAAGCAATTGACAGTTCGCCCTCTGTATAGGCTCTCGCTAAGCTGATGAAATAAAGTGCCATAAAAAAACCTGCGATTATTAGAAGCATCCACACCCGATTTGGGATGTGGTGTAATAATGTGTCGCTGTGATGTATCAGTATAGGTGAGAGCAGCAGCGTTCCAGTTAGGCTTGCAAGCAGAAAAAAAGAGGCGGTTGGATGCCTTTTTTTAGTGAAAAAATTCCACAGAGCATGAATGCACGCGGACAAAATTACCAGTGATATTGCAACAAGTGTCATGCGCTAGCATGATAGTGCAAAGCAGCGTTTATTGCAAAATGTTTTTTTGCCAATTGAACCCAGTATGATGCGCCAAGAGAAAGAATTGTATTTTTCTGAGACTCGGTTTCACATGAGTTAACCATGCACTAAGAGTTTTAGTTGTACAATTTATTTGTAAAAGAACACTCAGGTTGAAGCAGTTATTTTATAAGCGAGACAAAAGTTCCTTCACGTATAGTGAGTCGTCCAGATAGTCGTGGAAGTGGACGATTGTTTGCTGAGGCTCAAGTAATGCTACACAGTAGGCGGGTGGTTCATGAGTGAAAGGCAAGTAATCGTCAGCCTTAAGATCAAGCTGGACTTGATGGTTGGTGCCTCGCAAGGTGGTGAATGGAATACCGTTCCAACTGCCGCTTACTGGGCGATGAACATGGCCAAAAAAGAGGTGCTTGATATTGGAGAAATCTTTCACGGTTTGATGGATTCGCTTGGCATCTTCTCTAAGGCTGATTTTATCCAGTGCTGGGATGCCGATATTAAAAGGGGGGTGATGCATAAAGAGATAAACTGGTTGATTTTTGTGGAGTTCCAATTGAGACTTCAGCCATAAAGCCCGTGTTTCACAATAAGATCCCCAGGGCATTCCATGCTCAACTGTGTCAAGCAATAGAAAAATTCCTGCAGAGGTTTCTAGTGTTTGTTGAAAAAACCCATGCTCATCACGTGGTGTTTCTGGAAAAATCTCAGAGAATATTTGCCGGTGATCATGGTTACCGACTAGGAGGTGATAAGGTATTGACAGTTGTTTAAGGATGCCGCGCAAATCACGATAAGCTTCTCGGTCTCCTTGATGGGTAAGATCGCCAGTGATGATGCACAAGTCGGCATCGGCATGGTATTCATTAATGCTTTCAATACAAGTCTCAAGCCGCTTACAGGGGTCAAGGCCGTGAAGATCTGTGCCGCGTGGCATCAAATGTGTGTCGGTAATTTGAATGATTTTCATGGGTTTAAGAGCGACTATTCTGTTTACTGTTCGGCTTCATGGTGTATCCCACGGTAGTGAATAGGTTTTAACATTGGTGTAGGCTTTCATCGTTTCGATCACGCCTTCTTTGTAGCCTAGGCCCGAGTCTTTAATGCCACCAAACGGTGTCCACTCTAATCGATAGCTGGGCGCTTCATTAACATTGATTGTACCGGTTTCAAGTTCATTAATAACACGCTGAATTGTTGGCCAATGATTACTAACAACACCACCTGAAAGACCGTAAGCTGAATCGTTGGCAATTTCAATTGCTTCATCAAGGGTTGAATAACGGATAA
>CAUZSH010000086.1:0-3796 GCA_963582935.1 Gammaproteobacteria bacterium | reverse complement strand
TCCTCGTTACTAAGGTCGGTGATAATTTTATTTTGCTCGATCATGCTACCGCTCCAAGTTCGTTAATTTCTTCAAAATGCTTTAACACCTTTTTGGTCAACTGCTGGTTTGTCTTAGCATACAAAACAGTATCACCCAACTTTGCAATATGCATCTGCTCGATCTCGGACGCATTGAAAGGCTTAACCACTTTTAAAACATCAGCGTGATACATTTCACAATTTACAATGATGCTGTTGTACTCTTTGAGCGTGACCGTTAAATATTTACTGTCGATCACCTCTAAGCCTGAACCCATGACCTCATTTTTGTAGCTATGGGGTAGTGTCAACTTCACGCTATGGTCATTGCTCCCCTGTAAGTCGAATTCATCAGCAAAGTTAAGCTCACCAAATTTGACCTCATACTTCCCACCTGTGGCATAGTTTTTCATGCCACGCAAATATGCAAAGTCGAGAGCCAAAAACAAATTGCCCCTGATCTTCTCCACATAGTCGCTTGCAATTTCAGAGTGATATTCTGCATTGCCTAAAAACATAGTGTGTTCGGCTCTGTCGTCTTCGGTGTGGTCTGAATCCACATTGCCAATGACAAAATTCAAACGATATTTAAAATCAGACCCTACAAGTTGATTATGCTCGTTCAACAAATATTTTCGTGAGTAATAGCCGACTAACTGCCGTTTATGGTAATAATGAAACTCATCGTATGAGCTGGCTATTGCCTTGCGCCTTTTGTTGCGTTCGACTTTGTACTTGATGGTGTCCGCTTTGTTGATGGTCTTATCAGCAATCAGATTGCTTAAACTGAGCATGTCAAATCCGTTGCATAATCTGTCGTCATTATCTCCATAGCCTAATCCAAAAACATTTTTGATGTTGTGATTCTTGGTTGTGCCCTCTGCTTGATTTCCCTTGTTTTTAAAAATACTCATGATGCGTTTCTCCAAATAATTTTTTCACTGTAATGGTTGCCGTAGTCGTCTTGCTTGGTGCTTTCCTCGTCTTTCCAGTTGTCGAAGTCTCTAATTACCACGATCACGCCCTTGGGTGTGTGTACATCTTCGATCTTTCCGTCCTCAAGGTCGATTTGTACGATTGTTTCATTTTGCATTGGCTTGCTCCATTTCTTTAACTTTTGCGATTACGGTTTTAAGTGAGTAGTAAATTTCTTCAACTTTCATTGCAATATGTTCATTCCAACGCCCCACATATTCACCACATACGGTTAAATTATCGGCAATATCACAATCGTTTATCAGCATTTCGTAGCCACCGTCACACTCGGATTCTATGACCTCGCAAAACACCTCACTCATGGCACTGTATTTTAGGTAGTCGTCAACTTGTCTCATGATACTTGTACCTCCACTTGTTCGATCACTCGCGAATAATCGTCACCTCGATAGTCCTCACTACATCTTTTCCACGATGCGGTATCAAACGCCACCCCTTTGCTTTCTTTGTCACACACGGCTTGCAAATTACCGTGTTGCTTCAAAAGCTCCTCTATACTTTTCTCCGACTTTACAAGCCAAGTTTTAGTTTCATAATCTACAATTTCATAGTCTAGTGTGATTTCGTATGTGTGACTCATGACGCGCATCCTCCAAAGAAAGCCACACGCTTAAGGTAGCTTGCAATTGAAATCACGTTACCACTTGCGCCATTAATGCCATTGTGGGCAACTCGTGCGCCTTTAATGCCTTGTTTACGGTCGTTGTTGATTAGCATTATTGTTCTAAAAGCTAGATTATTTTGTTTAGACATTTTCGTCTCCTGAAATGATTTCACGTTTAAAAAAGATTGGTTAAAAGCTAGGTGTTAAGCGACTTTTTGAAGGTCGCTATCGGCTATATCAAATTGCCATAGGAAATAGCTATGATTCCCTTTTTTGCTGGATTTGATTGCTCCTTTGCTTATCTTGATAACGGTTTCAGGATTATTTTTGAGTGTTCCCATTAAGGCTAATTCAGTTAGGAAGCCACTTGCTCGGCTTGCACTTGTCGCACTAATTGAAACGAAAACTAAACGGTTGTTGTATTTGTCATTACGATTGACCAGTTGACAGAAAACTTCAAGGTTACGTCTCAAAACTGGGTCTTTCCCAGCTTCAAGCATAGCGACTTTTAAATCGTCTATATTTTCGCCATCTACGGTGACAATTCCATCATAAGAATATTTGATAAAATCAGAGTCCTTATCGGCTCTATCTACCAGTACAAACTTGTTTTGTGAGTTTATCATTTTAATGTAAAGCTCTTGATCACAAAATGAGGAATCGCCATTGATTGAAAACTGTGCGCCCTTTTGGCTGATTACAGGGAAACTGGCATAGTCAATATCTATACCATTGAAGCCTTGAGTAGCAAGAGATTCTTTGAGGTTGGTTAGGCTAAAAGTGCCTTTTATGCTGGGTAGGTTGTTTGTGTTGGCGGTTTCTTGAGCTTTGTTTGTGTTATTTTTTGTTTGATCTTTCATTTTTTCTATCTCCAAAATATTAAATAGCTGTAGCGTTGGCTCTTTGCTCTTGTCGAGTGACAAATTGAGCGAAAAAATCACTGAATTCTTGCGCTTTAGTAGCAAGGGTATTAAAAGCGTTTTGAGTTTCACCATGACTTGATGAATCGCAAATATGCTCGGCAGTGTCGGCTATACTGTTGATATTTTGGATTATTGAGGTGTTGTCGGGATTGACAGTATTTATTTTTGGCATTAGTATGCTCCTAGATTGTTGAAAACCTCATGTGACTTATCAGACCGCTAAATTTGATAAAAGTCCTTGGGGTTTTTTTCGTATGAAACATAAGTTTCATAGTGAAAAGAAGTATTTCTTTCACCCTTTTATTATACCAAATTCCGTCATTTTCACCAAACAAATACAGCATTAAATCATTGTTTTTTATGGTTATTTTGTCGTTTTTGACGCTGATTCCACTATGCTTTTTAGGGCTATTTTGCTATACTATTTGTATTGGTAGGAATGCGTTTCCCAATCATGGAAAACCCCATTTACAATGAACACCTTGCACAACACAAGATTAAAATCTAGCCTGTTAGTGTTGCCAACCTAAAGACAACAAGGAATTACCATGAGCAAAGACGCTAACATAATAGAATCAAAAACAGAAAAATTAAAAGTAGCCCACAATTTACAAAAACTAGGAATGCCGTCAAAAGTAGCTGCAAAACTTGCAGGACTTTCACAAGGCAAAGTTCCTAGATGGGTGTAGTAGCCATATAAACGCCACTGAACAAGATATTGTAGCTATACGCGATATTGACTGCCTTAATACCAATTTTGTTGACCTTGAGGGTCACAGATACGTTTTAATTTTCACCAACAAGAACCAAGCAAAAAAGATTGAAATTGTTGTTTTTGCGAGTCTTGCTCGCTTTCTGTGATGGAGTTGTGGGTAAGCGGTCGAAATTCTGTGTGAAACATTAGGGCAAAAAACTTGTTTTTGTCCAATGATTTGCACGATTTCTACTGCATTTTTCGATTGCAACGCAATTGGAAATATCCACTATAGGAACATTTGGCCCAGATATTTATAAGAACCCAACCATAGATGTTTATTTAAGGAATCCCTCATTAATGAGGAATTAATGCTACAATTAAATGAATTTTAAATTAAGAGTCTTGAGTATGAAGAAATCTAAACTAGTATTTATTGCTGGATTGGGGACTATGTTTGAAGCCTTTGATTTTTACTTATTTAGCTTATTCGCTATTGAGCTGAATTATGCTTTCTTTGGTAGCGTTAACAAACATTCAGTCCTGTGGATTTTTATTA
>CAUZSH010000085.1:0-3885 GCA_963582935.1 Gammaproteobacteria bacterium | reverse complement strand
ATGGTCATCATGTCCGTAAAAAAGATTCCTAAATTGTTTTGGGATTGTCAAAACTACCTGCCTATATTTAACGCCTTGTATAAGCTTAGATGCAATGCTCTCAGCAGCTTCAGCCGCATATCTCTTTGCGCACTTCAAACATAGTTTTGATTTACAGCTAAAGAAGACAACATGTTTGTCTACGCCACAATGCATACAATCATATTCGGCATATCCACCTTCAACCGTGCCACAGTCCAGCATTTTTTTAATCACTGACTCATGGTAAGCCGTATCAAACTTTGGATACTCTTTTTTGAAGTTTTCAATATTCTCAATAAAGATTGATTTATACGTCTGAAGTTTGCGTTTATTGTGATTGGGATAAGCCATAACAGCCTGATTTGTAGGGGTTATAATTTACAGACTGTATTGTATACATTTCTGAAAGAGTCTCAAAAAAAAGGGATTTCCTAATATATATAAAAAAGTTAGCGTTAAAGGGAAATACCAATCAGTATGCAATGATAGAGAAATGCCTACGAACACCCCCAATCAAAACTTGCATGGTGCATATCCACCATCTCGTCGTTTTAAATAAATCCACAAACACCGCCCAAAGTGGGCGAATGACATAGGGAAGTGTCAGCATACCCGTATAAAGCGTTACCTCAGCATTAGATAACCCAAGGTTTTTATACATAATCCCTGCTGTGACAAATATAAAAACACCCGCAAGACCTTCTAAAAAGTAGGCCGTTGGCACCCAGTAAAATGGCGAAATTCTCTTTTGCATAAGGCGTCCCTTAGTTTAAATCACGTTCTAAGGTTTAGTATATACATGAGAATTATTCAAGAATGTATCTAAATTTAACCTTCACTCAAAAACTATCATTCATAGGGTAGTCCATTCCTTCGAGCAAATAAAACTTCTTTCGTTTCCCCATGCCGAATCGTCACAGGAAGCTTTCCTTGAGGATTATTAAGTATCTTACCCTCATTGCTCATAAATAAAGTTTCAAAACCCCCCAATAAATTCACTTCAAGCTTACTCATCGTCCCATTAGTTTGATCAAAACTAGAAGCCCCATAAATACAAAGATAATTTTTCGCTGATGGCAGATAAGCAATATCATAAGGACGATTACAGGCAACATTTACCAAGGGATATGAATGCTCTTTTGCAAATTGTGTAATAACATTCGTTAAGGTTTTGAGTGATTGAAGATTCTCGCTCAGAAGCAGCGTTAGATCTGCTGCGGCAATATCTTTCTTTAACGCTTCACTCAGCGCTTCTTGATCCTCAATTTGTTGTGTCTGAATATTAATTATCAACTGACACTCTTTAACAATTTTCTGCAATAAATTTTTAGTCAACCCCAACCGAATATCACAAGTATCCAATATTAATATTTGTTGCCCCTCTTGCAGTTTAAATGGCAACAACCCATCATTTTTCAGCAATGTCACCCCTTTTCTGGCAACTGATATCTCGCGTTGGTGGTGTGATTGACCGCTCACCATTTTTTCTGCTTTGGCAATATGTTCTCCATCATCTAAAGTGAATATTGGATTCTCTAATAATTTTTTGCACTGTTTGAAACTGATGATTCGCTGATAGGACTCTTCCACTCGACTGGCAAATCTCTCATTGTTTAAATATTCTTTTTCCAAGTCATCAAATAATCTCGCAAAAGCTGGAATATCTTCCTCTCCCCAAACCCTTATGGGCATCATCGCCATATCCACACCAGCCAAGATACATTTAATCGTTGCCTCAATTTGCCCAAAATGCAAACTGATTGCATGCATATCCAAAGCATCCGTCACCAGCAAACCCTGATATCCCATTTTTTTGCGTAATAAATTTGTCAGTATTTCATAGGACAATGAAGCTGGAATTCCTACATTTCGATCATCTTTTTTAGAAATATGCATTGTATTATCCAATGCAGGAACGGTGACATGTGCTACCATCACCATTTCAACTTGCGCATCACAGGCTTGCACAAAGGGATATAGCTCTTGCTGCTCTAGTTCTAATTTACCCCGCCTAATCGCCGCCAATCCTGCATGGGTATCCTGCTCTGTATCACCGTGACCTGGAAAATGCTTCACACAAGGAATAATATTTTGTTGCTGTAAACCTTTGATATAAGCTTCCCCCATCGCCCAAACTGTTTCGGCATCATCACTAAAAGAACGAATCCCAATGATCGGATTATTTTGGTTTGAGTTAATATCCAAGGTGGGGGCAAAATTCAAATTAAATCCCAGCACAGATAGCTCCGCACCGATCACATCCGCCATATCTTCGGCACACTGAGTATCCCCTGTTGCACCCAACAACATATTCCCAGGAGTAGTGGTTCCTTGCTGCAATCTATTCACAATACCACCCTCTTGATCAACACCAAGAAAAAGCGGCAACTCTGAGGCAGATTGTAAGTTTCTGAGCAATGAAACCGTTTGGGCGGTATTCTGAATATTTTCACGAAAAAGAATCACACTGCCTAAATGATATTGTTGTATCAAACTCAAGATTTCAGAACTCGCTTCCGTCATTGGGATAGGATTTTCTTGCTTATCACACCCCCAATGCCTAAAGTCCATCATGATCAATTGCCCCAATTTCTCTTTAATGGTGACATCCGTTTTTATCATTTCACATTCACAACCAAACTTCATAGATAATAATTCAATCTAGCACAGCCAAGAAGCTTTGCAAATTCTAATCGCTCAGATATGATACACATCATAAGATGACAATGAATAACATCATGATTGTAACTGTTGAACAAATAGACCAAATCCTGCCGCAAACTCAGTGTACAAAATGTGGCTATGATGATTGTCTTGAGTATGCCCGAGCCATTAAACGAGGGACACCTCACAATCAATGCCCTCCAGGTGGAAATAATGGCATTCAAAAATTATCTATGTTACTTCATCGGGAACCCATGCCCCTTAATCCGAGTAATGGCGCACTCACGCAAAAAAAAGTCGCGGTGATTAATGAAGATTTATGTATTGGCTGCAAAAAATGTATTCTTGCCTGCCCTGTGGATGCCATTATTGGTTCTGGAAAATTAATGCATACCGTGATTGCAAGTGAATGCACAGGCTGTGACCTTTGTGTTGAACCTTGTCCTATGGACTGCATTGATATGGTTGAACTCCCTCAGACCTCTCAACTTGAGAGCTTATCTGTGTCACATAAAAACACACAAGCGAACCATTACCGACAACGCCATGAGGCAAGACAGCTTCGCTTAGAAACCCAAAAATCAGGCACCCATACCACCAACAAATCGGTTCGAGATACGATCAGCACACTTGACAAAAAAGCCTATATTCAACAAGCTCTAGCGGACTTTAGGGCAAAAAAACAGAAAACAAATCGCTCATGAATAAGCACATGCGTACTGAGATCTTTAAAATTTTTCAAGCTCAAAATGCAAAACCCGAAACCGAGCTAAATTATAACAGTCACTTTGAGTTGTTGATTTCTGTATTGCTCTCTGCACAAGCCACCGATGTGAGCGTCAATAAAGCAACCGATATATTATACCCAATCGCAAATACGCCCGAAACGATCTTAGCCTTGGGTGAAGAAGGTTTAATGCACTATATCAAATCTATTGGACTTTATAAAACCAAAGCTAAGAATGTGATTAAGACTTGTCAAATTCTGATTGAGCAACATAATAGCATTATCCCTGATACCCGAGAAGCGCTAGAGGCACTACCAGGGGTAGGACGTAAAACGGCAAATGTGTTACTCAACACCGCCTTTGGACAGCCAACAATGGCAGTGGATACTCATATTTTTCGAGTTTCAAATCGAACTAAAATCGCACCTGGAAAAAATGTATTGGAAGTTGAACAAAAGCTTCTAACAGTCAT
>CAUZSH010000084.1:0-3990 GCA_963582935.1 Gammaproteobacteria bacterium | reverse complement strand
CGGTTGAGATTTCTTTTTGGCCAAGTTTGTCCAGAATATGCTGTGCAAAATGTGACTGGAGAGGTGAAATGAAAGTTTCTTTGTCCAGTGGTCAGCCATCATTAAATCACTCCTATCCATTACCTTTTTTATCATTTCTATATCTTTGTTTGCCCCTTTAACTGCACCGCCGTGATGAAATGAATGATGCAGATGCAATGTTTCTTCATCCATAAATGGTTCGAGATAGTCAGTATTGTAAGGTAGTGGTTGGTGGATAAAGTTTCCGTTTTCGTCCGTTAGTTTGTCAATGCCATTATTATTTATATTTTCAGCAAAGACGGAATTTGAGGGTAAAATTGTCGCTCCCGTCAGGATAGCGCTTGTTTTTAAGAATTCTTTTCTGTCCATTTTTCCCCTTTTATTTGAGCCAGAGGCGTTTCATACTGGAATTTACACACTATTGTGCCACAAAAAACAAAAAAGCCCGCTATTGCGGGGCGCTTGCTTAAATCCTATCTCTTTGGGTGAGGGGTTATATCAACAGTACCATCTTTTTGGTCTGCCGGCCATCCTTCGTCAGAGTATTATATTGCCTAACGATATTATCACTTCTCCAATAGAATAAGTCTCAGTGCTATAATTAATAGTTAAAAAAGTTTAATGAACCTTTAACATTCTGGTTTGACCAATGTATCAATGTGTGTTTTCCTTGTATAAAAATTTCATTTTGATTATGTTAAACATAATTTAACTGCGATGAATCAATATTTAATATGAAAGTCTCCACTGACATTACCTTAAAAACGGGCCTTAACCGCGAAATGGGAACTCTAGGATTAACTGCAACGGGTATCTGCTCGATGTTAGGTGCTTCCATCTATGTGATGCCTTTCATGATTCAACGCAATGTACCCGGCATTGGTCCCTATGTACTCCCGGCTTTTCTTTTGGCAGCTATACCAGCCATTTTAGCTGCATTTGCTTACAGTATTCTGGCATCAGCAATGCCTCGAGCAGGCGGGAGCTACATCTATGCAAGCAGAGGCCTTAATCCATATTTAGGATTTGTTGCCAGTTTTTCACAATGGTTTGGGTTGTCGATCGTAATAGGGGTTGTATCTTACGTTATTGTTCCCTTCATCAGGGATATCGCATTTGCATTAGACTGGCAAGAGACGGCAGCTTTACTCGAAACGGGCTGGGTGCGGGTAACTTTAGCAGGCTTATTATTGTGGACATTTGTAATTGTCAATATCCAAGGTACCCGATTGTACGAGCGTATAGTAATTCCACTAATGTTCTTGATGTTTTTCCTAGGGGCCATTGTAATTATTGCAGGCTTCTTCTTTACGCATGAAGATTTTACCGCCGGCTTGCTGGCTAAGGAGGGTAGGGTTCATATTCCGGAAGTGAGTGGTACATTTAATATCAAAACATTAATAACAGCCGCCGCTGTGTTGTTTGCCAGTTTCATAGGCTTTGATTCTATCGCGCAGGCTGGAGGGGAAGCGCGAAATCCATCTCGATCTTTACCGCTAGCAATAGCACTTACTATGATCGTAGTGGGAAGCTTTTATATATTATTTACTGCTGCTGTTTACCACGCTGTACCATGGACTTTTGTAGCACAGGAAGCCATCAGTAAAGATATTACTGCCCCTGGAATGTTAAATTATATACTTCCTTCAGGAGTCACTATTGTCATTATTGCAGGAGCGGCTATTGCTCTTATAAACGACTTGCCAGCGATGTTGCTAGCTGTATCAAGATTAATGTTTGCATGGGCAGAAGACGGCATATTCCCCAAGAATGTAGCATATGTTCATCCGCGTTTTCACACTCCTCATATAGCAATCCTGATGAGTGGCGGAATGGCCAGTATAGGAATTTTAGGGAGCCATTTTGCCGGCGATTTCTTTTTAGGGATTGATATCATGGTAACCTCCATGATGGTCAATTTCTTGTTGATGTGTATTACCCTAGTAATGATTTCAAGAATAAATCCAACTTTGGAACGTGAAATCAAAATCATCCGTAATAGAAGCATTCAAAAGGTATTAGGATGGGCTGGTATCCTTATTTTATCAAGTTTCCTTATTATCCATATCTGGAAAGATCTTTCCTCGGATGTTGAAGCTTGGTATTACCATTCAACTACAATCTGGCTAATTGTCATGATTATTGCTTCCATAATTTTTTTCAAAGAATTTGCTATTCTGAAAAAAAAAGGTATTGATACCGATCAAGTGTTTAATAATCTACCCCCTGAATAAAAACATAATCTTATGGTAGAATACTGTGAATTAGCTCCAAATCTTAAAATATCCCGCATTTTGATGGGTTTGTGGCAGATTGCAGATATGGAAAAAGGTGGGACTAAACTTGACCCTGAAGAAACGGCAAAAGCAATGAGTCCGTACGTAGATACCGGGTTTACCACGTTCGATATGGCAGATCATTACGGGTCAGCGGAGGTCATCGCTGGTACTTTCAATAAAAAACGACTTCATGGGAATACACTACAATTATTAACAAAGTGGGTCCCAAAGCCAGGGCTTATAACCCAGAAAGATGTTCAAATTGCCGTAGAGTTGTCTTTAAAAAGGATGCAATTAGACACTCTGGATCTATTACAATTTCACGCATGGAACTATGCAAATCCAAATTGGCTGGATTGCCTTTTCTGGTTGCAGGAGTTAAAAGAAGAAGGCCTCATAAGGCATATCGGACTCACAAATTTTGATACGGCTCATCTACGGATTGTTGTGTCCAGCGGCATTGATATCGTGTCTAACCAGGTGTGTTATTCTCTGATTGACCAAAGGGCTAAAGACCAAATGGCAACGGTATGTGAACAATTTGGTTTAAAGATTTTAGCATATGGGGCGCTGGCAGGTGGTTTCCTTTCAGAAAAATGGATAGACGAACCTGAACCATCAATAGCTAAGCTTTCAACTTGGTCAGAAATGAAGTATAAGCGATTTATTAATATTACAGGAGGGTGGGGAAAGTTTCAGCAATTACTTAAAACTGTGCACGAAATCGCTAAAAAACATAGTAAGTCTATAGCGAATATCGCCATTAAGTATATGTTGGATCAACCAGCTGTAGGAGGTGTAATCATTGGTGCCCGTTTAGGTAAAAAAGAGCATATAAAAGAGAACCTGAAGGTATTTGAGTTTCAGTTAGATAAAGATGATAAAAACCTTATTCGCGAATTTCAAATGCAGCTTGATCCTGTGCCTAGTGATTGCGGGGATGAATATAGAAAGACACCGATTTTAACTGCTACTGGTGATATGACACATCATTTTGATACAGTGCCAACTCCATTTACCCCAATTGAGATGAATTCCAAACGAACCAAGGTACTCAGTGGTACGATATGGGAAGATATGGCTGGATATTCCCGGGCTGTACGTAAAGGCAATCGCATTTTTGTATCCGGAACGACAGCAACTCACGGTGAAAGAATGATCGGTGGAAATGATCCAGCAGCACAAGCCCATTTTGTGATCGATAAAATACAAGGAGCGATTGAGTCATTGGGTGGTAAACTGGAAGATGTCGTTCGCACCAGGGTCTTTATAAATAACATCAATGATTGGGAATCTGTTGCACGAGCACACGGAGAACGCTTCAAGGATATACAGCCTGCCAATACGTTGGTAGAAACCAGATTAGTAGGAGAAGGCTACCTCGTGGAAATAGAGGCAGATGCTTTAGTTGATTTGGAAAATTAATTTTTCCCACAAACAAAAATGCCCCCGTCAGGAGGCAATTTGACCAAGAGGCGTTTCATTATAATTTCTATTAAATTTTTTAGAGTTATTACAACATTATGAATCCAGAATGAACACGATTGATTTTAATCCTATGTTGACACCAAAAGAAATGCTTCATAAAGGTATATTTGGCGGTACGTACTTTAATCAATTGATAAAAATAAATGATTTCCCAAGTCATTGGTTTGATGAACTAGATAAAAAATATTATTTATCTAAAAAC
>CAUZSH010000083.1:0-4255 GCA_963582935.1 Gammaproteobacteria bacterium | reverse complement strand
CTTTAATGCAACTGAGCCAACAAAAATTAGCGTAGGGGGTAAATAGTGGCATTTTTAGCCTTAATTTTAATTGTTTTTGTGCCAGCAATATTCGGCATAGGACTATTCGTTTTAGGAGCTTGCAAGTTTGTACAAATACAACTGAATCCAAAATACAAAGGGTCATACACAAAAAAAGGCTGTACGACATTACTAATTATCGGCATTGCTTTTTTGCTATTAGCAAAGTACATGCTGGGCGCATTTTAAACCAAAGAGGAAAATAACATGTTTAACCTACAAAAAAATAACAATCAAAAATCAACGAACCAAGGAGTAAAAGGAATGATCAATAAAATTAAAGATGCGGTGGCTTATGTGCCAAGACGAATCCATGTGGCAATCGTGATGATGGCGTTAATGCCTGTAGCTTCTTATGCGGATGGCACGGTAGTGACGAGCGGTGGTATTTTTGCATATTTAACGTCTCTATTGGCTGGCGTTGGTCAAGCTAAAACTTTTTTCTGGGGGCTTGCAGGTGCTGTGGGAGCGATTGGTGCAGCTTATGGATTTATCATGTTGATGGTGATCAACTCTAATCCTGATTATCGTGGGAAGATGACAAAAGGTCACTGCATTAAGATGATGTGCATTGGAATCATTGTCGCTAGTGCTTCTGTTTACTTCACTATGATTGCATCGTCATTAGGTGCTACAGATGCAGTTACCAACGCTACCAGCGATACATTTACTGGCTTCACAAGCTAAGGGGATGGAATGAGCTTACTATCGCATGAGATTGTTTCCTTTAAAGGTTACAGGCTTAATGAAAAACCACTCATCTTTGCCAAAATAAACCCATTGGTGATTTTTCCATTCGTGAGTTTGTTTGTATTTACATGGACACCATTATGGGTTTTTTTGATTGTCTTTATTGGCATTATTTGCATATTTGATTTAGTGGACATTAAGGCATCAGAAGCTATTAGAGGATTAAATATGCGCTTTATCAGACGAACCCGAGTGGTGTCTTGTTCAACCAGCAACGAAATACGCATTAGAAATTTACAAAGGATGGGATTATTATGAGAAAATATATATGGACGTTGCCAGTCTTGTTTGTCTTTGCTCAAACTGGATTTACTGCCAGTTGCAACTTCAAACAGCCAGCAATCAATATTGATTCTTGCAAGGTATTGAATCTAAAAAACAAGGTAGAAGATAATCCATTCTTTATGAAAAACATGAATGGCTTATGCGGGAATAATTTTCAGTTATCAGGGTTGCCAGATATGAGTCTAAGTGATGCTATCCCCAGCTTCAAAAACACCAGTATTTGCGGTGCATTGAAATATGTGGATGGTGGAAAGTTGGTATCTCAAATTAACAAATTCTTACACTTCTAGGGGGCATTATGCATAAGCGATATATTGCAGGAAGCCTTTTGTTTTTTTTTGTCTAGGAAGTTACGCCATCCCTGTTGTTGATGTATTGAAAATAGAACAGCGAATACAGGAAGACACAAAAACAGCAACCAGCTTTGCCGATTTAACAAAAGGCTATATCAATCAATGGCTCTCTACGCTTCACGGTGAAGCTGAAAAAGTGGATGCCATGAATAACGGCTTTACCAACATGATTGTTCGTAAAAACCAAGCCCTGATAGGTGTGGCTAATCAAAACTTAAAATTATCAGCTGAACCCTTAGATATTTGCAATACTTATTCAGTGAGTACCGCCTTAAATGATTTGACCTGTGGTGCATTGCAAAGCACTTATGATAATACCAGCACCTATATTAAAAATTTAAAGAATCCTTATGTTGTGGCGCATGATGTAGACGATTACAAAATTGATGATATAGACACTGTTGCCATTTCTACTGCCCCAGTTATTTTGCCTGACGAGCCAGTATTAAATAAAGCCAAAGTGTTAAGAGAGCAAGCTTATAAGTCTACAGTCTATTCGGTGATGTCATCCATCAAACAGAGCCGTGAAAACATTGCGAACCCACTCTTAAATTCGGCTAAGGATGATTTTAGTGGGGATAGCATTAAGAAAATTCAAGAGACCTACGCCCGATCACAGTTGTACCGCAAAATGGCAGTGATGCAAGCAAAGATGTTAGCAGCGCAATTAAATGCTTATAAGCAGTCATTGCAGAAAGAAACAGTGCTGGCTATGCAACTATCCCAAGACAGCAATCAGGGATCATAAGATATGACATTGCATAAGGATATAATTTGGGGTTCGATGGGTGTGTTAGGTTTGCTACTCATCTGCATAGGTTCAGTTGACATACTCCCCCACCTGAAGGAAGGGGATTCTGGAATTAAGCAGGGATAGCCATCGAAGATGGTCTTATATCCCCTAACCCAAGAGAAGATGCCCCTTCTCTCAAAATGTTTATAGCAGCGTTGAGGTCGCGATTATGAGAAATACCACACTTATGACAAGTCCAACTACGATCACTCAAATGCAAGTTATCATTGGTGTTATTACATTCACTACAAGTCTTGCTCGATGGATACCATCTATCAATCTTGTGAACGGTTACACCGTATTTGTCAGCCATGTGCTCAAGTATTTTGACAAAATCAGAAAAGCCAAGATCACTAATCTTCCTACCCCAAAGGGCTTGCATACCTTTAAGATTAAGGTCTTCAAGAAAAATATTATCATATTGATCAATCAGCCTCTTAGCCAATTGAAAATGAAAATCTTTCCTTTGGTTAGCAATCTTTTTGTGCTGTCTAGCAAGGTGAATTCTAGCCATCTTACGATGATTAGAGCCTTTCACTTTCTTAGACAAAGATTTATTGGCTTTTTTGAGTTGACTAATACTTTGCTTGAAAAACAAAGGCGACTGTATTTCTGTTCCATCGCTTGCGGTGAGAAATGTTTTCAAACCAAAGTCCATACCTGCGTTTTTACCCGTCACCGTATGGATTGGTTTGTTTTCAACTTCGCAAGCAAAGAACAGATAGAGATCACCAAGTCGATCACGTTTAATGGTGATTGTTTTGATGACACCTTCAATATCTCTAGATTTAGAGAATTTGAAAATATGCTTATTGATTCTAATCTGTTTATCACTAACAAAAGCCCAGCCAGCCTGATGTGTCAGCGTGAAAGATTTATAGTTTCTGCGTTTTTTGAAGCTGGGTGGTCTAGTGTGATCTTTTTTGAAAAAAGCCTTATAACCTTTGTCTATTCTGAACACAATATCTTGTACTGCTTGAGAGCCAACAGTTTTCCAGTGGTTGTATCTTTGCTGTTTTTTCAATTTTGCAAGGTGTTTAGTCAGAGTGAACTTAGAAATACTTTTACCAAAAATTTTGTAATAGCGTTTATGCAAGGCAATACAGTGATTGTAGATAGAGCAAGCAATATCTATTTGCTTATGCAAATGTTTATTTTTATCTGCTCTATAGAGCTTGTAGCTATAAGTTCTCATGAGTCTATTTTACCAAATCCCAACCAAGGAGACGAGTAATGTATAAGAAAAACAACGCCTTATATCCCCCACCTGAAGGAAGGGGAATTACGGCTAAACAAGTTAAATATTTACTTGTACGCAAGCGATCAGAAGTGAACGCATTCAAGATACGTTATTTAAAAATGATCTTTGTGGGATTCATTTGCACTCTCGGGGCGGTGTGCGTTTTACACTTTCCTCATTCAACTAACGATGTGCTTTCAGCACCAGCAAGTCCGAATTACATGGGATTTTTTGAAAAATAATATACAGGAGTATAAAGAAATGTTCGATTTTCACCCTTTAACCTATCTATATGATACATTCTCATGGATGATCAGGGTGCTATGGTTCAATCCATATTTGCACCCAGTTTCATTATTAATTGAGCATAAGATAAGTGCCACCATTTGGATGCTTTTATTTCTATGCTTTGTCGGGGTCATTAATCAGATTAGACGATTTGCACCCAATGCCGAAGAGCGTCCACTTCCGTTAAAGTATTATGCCTTGTTTGGATGCATTAAGCCTTTTAGGTTGATCCCATTTTGCTTGGCGACCTATTGGCTTGTTTTTAGCATAATGGTCTCTTTTAATGTGATGTATCAAAATGATTTCACGGATTTCAAAACCATGTTGTTTCCGTTTGTGATTTTTGTGCCGTTGTATCTAATCTTGGGTGTTTACAGCTTTACTCGAGCGGACTACACACCCTTGATTAGAGGTTATTTAGATAGAACATTTTTTAAAGGACTCAACGATATTTCCACAGAGTATCAACTTAAAAACAGTGGTCGT
>CAUZSH010000082.1:0-5535 GCA_963582935.1 Gammaproteobacteria bacterium | reverse complement strand
CAGGACTATAGCCCTGTTTTTTGGAAGATCGGTACGGAGGTGGGCGTCTGAGGCAGAACCATCTGTGAGGGTAGTGATTCGATTTTGGCAGGAGCCAAAATCTATTATGAACGACCGAGCAACACGCATTTTCTGATGCAATCTCAGCTAAAGTTTTTTCATTTCTTAAAACTTAAATAACAACCTTTGTTTTGAATTCTGCTGAGCATGTTGTTCGCTTAGTGCTCATTTATTTCTCCTAAATTTCATCACTATTTTAAACACTTTATCGGAACTTGTATTCAAAAAATCTTGTTAGTATTTCATGGAGTATTATATTTTCACCATTTTTTCTGCACACATTCTGTTACAATCTCTTAAATTTTATCTCTCGGAATATGTACTCATGGAAAAAACACAAGAAGACGTTGTCATTGTCGCAGCAACCAGAACCGCCATTGGCAAATTTGGTGGCACTTTGGCAACCACACCAGCCCACATATTGGGTGCCCAGATCATTAAATCATTATTAGAAAAATCTGGGGTCCAGCCAGGACAAGTTAATGAAGTAATCATGGGGCAAGTTTTAACTGCCGCATGTGGGCAAAACCCTGCCCGTCAAGCCGCGTTAAGTGCGGGATTGCCAAACTCAACAATCGCGATGACGCTCAATAAAGTCTGTGGCTCTGGCCTTAAAGCCGTACAACTTGCGGCACAAGCAATTAAATGCGGTGATGCCGAGATCATCATTGCCGGCGGACAAGAAAATATGAATTTGGCGCCTCATGCCGTTATGAATAGTCGCACAGGTCAACGTATGGGTGACTGGAAAATGACCGACACCATGATTAAAGATGGTCTTTGGGAAGCATCTAATGATTATCATATGGGGGTTACGGCAGAAAATGTCGCTCAAAAATACCATTTAACTCGACAAGAACAAGACGAATTTGCAACAAACTCACAGCAAAAAGCAGGAAAAGCGATCACTTCTGGACGTTTTAAAGATGAAATCACCCCCATCACCATTCCTCAACGCAAAAAAGATGACATAGTCTTCGAACAAGATGAATTCGTACGCGCAGAGACAACGGCTCAAAACCTCGGCAAACTCAAAGCCGCTTTTGCAAAAGAAGGTACCGTGACCGCAGGTAATGCCTCAGGTGTGAACGATGGTGCCGCAGCCGTATTGCTTATGTCAGCTGCCAAAGCGAAGGCACTTGGGCTTACCCCTATGGCAACCATTAAAAGCTATGCTACTGCAGGCGTTTGTCCCACCATCATGGGCACAGGCCCTATCCCTGCAAGCCAGCAAGCACTTAAAAAAGCGGGCTGGAAAGTCAATGATCTTGACCTTATTGAAGCCAATGAAGCTTTCGCTGCCCAAGCGATTGCCGTCAACAAAGATATGCAGTGGGATACCAGTAAAGTCAACGTCAATGGCGGCGCTATTGCGTTAGGGCACCCTATCGGCGCATCTGGCTGCCGAATCCTTGTCACACTTTTACATGAGATGCAAAAACAAAATGCCCATAAAGGACTTGCCACACTTTGTATTGGTGGCGGAATGGGTACCGCTCTCACGCTTGAACGTCACACATAAATTAATTTAGAAAAATCATTTTAGGAGATTAAAACAATGAAAAATAAAATCGCACTGGTCACGGGTGGAACACGAGGCATCGGACAGGCAATTTGTGATGCCCTTCTTAAAAAAGGCGCTTTTGTCATCGCAGGTTACACTAATGAAGAGAATGCTCAAAAATGGTTAGCCATACAAAAAGACAAAGGTTTTGGCAATAAGGTTGATATCGTTAAAGGAGATATTTCAAATCCTGAAGAAGTGACACCCGCAATCCAAAAGACCATTGAGAAACATGGTCGTATTGATATTTTAGTGAACAACGCAGGTATCACTCGTGACACCACTTTTAAGCGCATGAGTTTTCAGCAATGGAATGATGTGATCACCACCAACTTAGGCAGCATGTTTAACGTGTCGCGTCCTGTGGTCGATAGTATGCTTGCAAATGGCTACGGTCGCATTATTAATATTTCATCTGTTAATGCTCAAAAAGGACAGTTTGGTCAAGTCAACTATTCTGCAGCAAAAGCGGGCATTCATGGATTCACCAAAGCATTGGCGCAAGAAGTGGCAACAAAAAACATTACTGTAAATACGGTTTCACCAGGCTATGTCAGCACTGAAATGGTCACTGCCATTCCTGAAAAAGTGCTCGATAGCATTATTGCCTCTGTTCCTGTAAAACGTTTGGGAAGCCCTGAAGAAATTGCGAGATTAATCACCTTTATTGCCGATGAACAATCAGGCTATATTACAGGTGCAGATATTTCCATAAATGGTGGGTTACATATGTCATAAATCTACTTTATGATCATCTAAACAAACTTAAAAAACCCAATTAAATATAAGGTCATACCATGATTAAAAAATTAATGCTCACTTCAACAACTATCGGTCTCATCACGCTAGGCACAGCTTACGCTATGCCGATTCCGCCACAACCCGTGCCACAAAATACGATTTCATTCAGCACACAAGATAGTGTCTATGTAAAATCAGACACCGCTTTGGTGGAAATTACCGTCAACGCAACGGCAATGAAAGACTCTAAAAATGCCATCGAAAAATCAGCAACCGATCAGCTTAACTCTGCAGTCAAAGGAGTAAACTGGAAAGTAACGGACTATCAACAAAACCAAGCAGCAAGTGGCGTTATCAATATCACCATGAAACTACAAGCAAGATTAACCCAAGTTCAGATTTATGAAGTCACCGATAATTTGAAAAATCCCAGCGTCTTAAATCAAAAATTAAGCTTAAAAGTTCTAAGCTTCACCCCAACAGAGAAAATGCTGAAACAAGCTAAAAGCACGCTGATGGTCACTTTATATCAGTCTTTGCAGAATCAAGTAAATGACTTTAACCAAAAAACGCATTCTAATTATCATATCCAATCTGTAAACTTTAATGATGTGAATGCCTACTCACCGAAGGCCAGAACGATGATGTTAGCACAAGACAGTGAAAGTAATGCCCCTCAAAAGCCATTAGAGGTTTCACAGAAAGTAATCTTGAATGCATATGTGACTTTTGCTGAAGGGAAGGCATCACAGCACAAGCAAAGACCAAGCACTCAACCACAGCTGAGGTAAAGCCACTTCACTTGTTTCGAGTGAGTTTATTTATGTCGTCTTAACCCCAAGGCTGAGGCGACATATCCTGCCTAGAATGGGCATAGCAGATTAGCTGGCAATTAGCTTATTTTAAAGGCATTCTCGAACACTTAATTTTTAATTTCTAGAGACTATATAACTTAAAAAACAACGGCCATGTTATTTTTTAAGTCTTTTCAGGATTGCCCCATAGACGATATTAAAAAATTATTAGATGCTACCAAAACGCAAGATTCTTTGGATGCGCACTACCTAGATTCAAAAAACACCATTGTTGACAGTATTTCAGATACTGATGATACCAAAGTTGAAGATCACCAAACCCAAGACAAAGTTAGTGCACTCTTAGAGTGCTTAAACGAAAATGAAACTGCTGTTATCTGTATGCATTTTGGGTTGCGCGGCTATGATCAAACTACCCTAGAAGAAGTGGGTAAAAAAGTTAGATTCACACGAGAACGCATTCGACAAATGCAAGTGTCAGCGCTTAAAAAGCTTGCCATCGCGGCTGAAGCACACCACATTGGTCTTGCGTTAATTGGTGCGGCTTAAGCGATATACCCTAGGCGGGTTTTGATGAAGATGCCAGTTTGAGTGTAATCACCCCTGAAATAATGAGTATCACTCCAACATAACGCATTAAGGATGAAGGGTCTGAAAAAACCAATACGCCAATCACAAAAGTACCCGCTGCCCCAATACCTGTCCAAACAGCATAGGCTGTTCCTAAAGGAATTGTTTTTTGTGCAATGAAGAGCAGATAACCACTAATACCCATGCAAATCACCGCCATACTAATGCCAAAAATATGCATCACATTTGAGCCACTTTGTGCAAGCTTAAAACCAACGGGCCAGCCAATTTCAAATAGTCCCGCCATAATCAAATAAATCCACGCCATCACACTTCTCCATTTCTAATTTTAGACATTATGTTGCTAGTTTGAGCGTAATAACACCTGAAAGGATTAATAGCACCCCAATATAACGCATAAAAGAGGTCGGGTCTGAAAACACCAGCACGCCAATCACAAAAGTACCCGCTGCCCCAATACCTGTCCAAACAGCATAGGCTGTCCCCAAAGGAATAGACATCTGCGCTAAATATAATAAAAATCCGCTCATTGCCATACAGATAACCGCAACCGAAATTCCTAACACCATATTGGAGCCTTTTTGCGCCAACTTAAAACCGACGGGCCAGCCAATTTCAAATAGCCCTGCCATGATTAAATAAATCCACGCCATCACCATTCTCCCTGATTATTTATAGTGATATAAAAAAGTAATTTCACCCGTATAGGCAGGTTTTACAACACCTTTGATTTCTAATTTGATGCCAAGTGTCGTCTTTAGCATACCTCGAAGATTTTTAACGGCAACGACTTTCACGCTCAACCGCACCTCAGAATCAACAACTACCGCTTGGCTAAACTTTAATTTATCAATAGAGTAATTGATGGTCATCTTAGTATTTTCAACATCAAATACTTCAACAATCAAAATGGGAATAAGGGAAATGGTTAAATAACCATGTGCAATCGTCGCTCCAAAAGGAGATTCTTTTTTTGCACGCTCAACATCCGTATGAATCCACTGATGATCACCTGTTGCCTCTGCAAAAACATTAATTTTCTCCTGAGTAATGCGAATATAGTTAGACACACCTAACTCTTGACCTTCAACCTCTTTCCACTCATCGTAGCTTTTAAATATTTTCATCGATCAGACCCCTTTGTATCATCCCACTTACTAATCTAGTGTTTTAAAAAATAAACTCGCATAATAATCTGTTCGAATAGCCTGTCAATATAATTTTATAGCAAATATATTAACATATACATAGTCCAGTTTAAAATGCAGAATTTATATCGCAGTACCCCGTGTGCAACTTTATCCAATAATTCCACCCAATTGATTTAATTCCCGAGCGAGGTAAATATTTGCATGCATGGCTATTGTGTGCGATAGAATTTTTCGATTTATCCGATTATTAAAATGCCACAAATCCCCTTGACCTTAACTTATTGTGTGATTTTGGATAACATTGTCTAACTTTGCAGTATACAAAAATGATATAATCTTCAATTGACATAGGTGTGTTATCGGCTTTTTTTGTGGGAAATTAACGCTATATCAATTACCTATGTCTATCAATATACGATTATAAAATAATTTTAACTATATTTTAAAGTTGCACACGGGGTTCGCAGTATTTTTTATCTGATTGAATTAAGACGCTGCGAGACAGGGAGAGGCGAAGCCGAGGTGGAGTAGTCCTCAGAAGGGCTGCCTTTCGGCTCCATTGAGAGATTGTGCGTAGCGCTTCGACCTTTGGAAGCTGGAAGGTATTTCCCAG
>CAUZSH010000081.1:0-5620 GCA_963582935.1 Gammaproteobacteria bacterium | reverse complement strand
CCAGTGCTTATACCAACATAGACTCCTGTTTTGGGAGATGCAAAGGCTATGCTAGAAACTGATAATATAGCTACAAGGGTGAATAAATACTTTAAAACATTCATACGGGTACCTCGTTCTGGTTTACGTGATTTCTTTTGCTGCAACTATTGTCTGAAGACTGTTGATGCCTCCTCATATAATTTTCAGCATTCTTTTGTAAGAATAGACCAGTATTATATATAGTCAAATTTAAATTATGATATAAATGATGAGATACCCCGTGTGCAACTTTATCCAATAATTCCACCCAATTGATTTAATTCCCGACCGAGGTAAATATTTGCATGCATGGCTATAGTGTGCGATAGAGTTTTTCGATTTATCCGATTATTAAAATGCCACAAATCCCTTGCTCTCACCCTTTGAATATTGAATCTTTCTACAAGTTGGCTAATCACTGTTTCGACACGTTTGCGTTGCCACTTCATCCACGAGAAAGCCATTATGATATTATTTATGCAGACCCTAAGGATGACTATAGGTTGAAAAATACATGAGAAGTATTTTTGGCAATACGTATATTTTTATGAATAAACAAGCTCTGTATGTACAAGATGATCTTGTATTTTTTTGTATTTCCTGCGTTGATAAAAAATGATTAAAATCATTGACATAATGATGATAGGCGTCACCACACTCGGATAAGGCCATCCCAGTGATAAGGCAGAAGTAAGGTCACACATACAAGCAATGAAAACCAATCGTAAGTATATAATGCTAAATCCATCAGCTTTTTTAAGTTTGAAGTTTAAAATAATTTGTGGAATCCAGTATCCGCAATATATTATTGAGCTAATAATGCCCGCGGTAATGAGTAGGCTGCGAGGTATGATATTGCCATATATGAGTAAGATGATTGCGGCGGTAATAATGCAGATAATTAAAGTATGTATCTTTAATGTTAAGTCATATCGTGCTTTCAATATTTGAAATTGCTGAATCATCAAAAAGCTCAGGGTAAGGGTCGTGACCAGTCGATATTGCCACTCCAGTGAAAATCCAAAACCATAAATAAGATCCATCATATTTGAAGCAACCATTAAGCTATGAGTAGCAAGGCTAATATCAGCCGTTGTGTTTTGCCGATGATTGTGAATAATTTGAGGGATAAAATAAATAAGATATATCAAAAGTGATATATTCAGTGTGATATGTCCAATACTTTGCATTCTTGCAACTCCCTACGCTAGCATTACCTAGATCTGGTTAAAAGGGTCAAGTAAGTGAATACTTTTCTCAGCCGTATTATTCAGTGGCTCCCCTGTTGTTAAGGGAGGCATTGTAAAGGAATAATCTTTATGGGTCTATCTTTAGTTTGAATAAAAAATGCTCGATATATTCGACTGGCTTGTGGAGGTTGATTTGTAGTCTGTTTGCTTATTTATTTGGCGTTTTTGCGTGTATAGGGGTAAACTTGCCAATGCTTATAAAAAATACAAATAAAATGAATAGGAAATAACTATGCGTCCAGACCAACGCCAGGCATTTTTAGATACTTATGTTGCCATGCTCTCATCTAGAGAGTCTGATATTGTCGAAGCTGAATTAGTCAATAGTGGTGAGGCAAGTTTTTTGGCCTCTAGTGAGGGGCACGAAGGCGGTGCAGTACTGAACTCTTTATTGATTAAATCTGATTATTTACACCCTCATTATCGTGATAAATCCTTGATGTTGGCCAGAGGCGTCACGAGTGAGATGGTTTTTTATAGTGCATTACATAAAGCAGAGTCTTCTTCCGCAGGACGCCCTATGGTGACGCATTTAAGTGCGCCTGAGTTGAATATTTTAAGTCTTGTTGGACCTGTTGGAAATGGTGCGCTGCATACAGTTGGTATCGCTCAAGTGATCAAAGATCAAGTGGATCGACCACTTGTTTTATCTGGGTTGGGTGATGGTTCCTCACAACAAGGGGAGGTCATGGAAGCCATTGCGGAGGCCGAAAGAAGCGAAGCGCCCGTGCTGTTCTTTATACATAATAACGATTTAGCCATTTCAACGCGCACTAAGGGACAGACGTTTTTTTCTCTCTTGGATGGAACCATGCCCACGAGCTTTCATGGTGTTCCGATTACCCACATAGATGGTATGAGACCGTTTGAAAGCTTTGATGCCCTAAGTGATATCGTTGCTAAAATTCGTGAAACACGGAAACCACAAATTGTTATTTTCAACGTTGATCGCTTAGCCAACCACTCAAATGCTGATAACCAAAAATTATATAGAAGCGATGAAGAAATCAAACGTTCACACGGTGAGAACGATCCGATTAAACTGAGTCGACACTATTTATTGCAACATGGCATTTCTGAAGAAGAATTAGATGCGCTTGAAGTAAAAACTAAACAAAGAGTTCGTGCAGCGGTTGATATCGCTCGTATGGGCACTCAGCCTAAAACTTGTATGGATGCTTCTAGAGCATTGCCGAAAGAGGTGCAGAGAGATGCGCCAGAATATCGTGGTGACTTTGATGCTGAAGAACGCTTGAGTATGTTAGCCGCAATGCGCGAGGTCTTCGATCATCAGTTAGGGCAAGGCGATGATGTTTATTTGATCGGCGAAGATGTTGAAGATGGTAAGGGGGATGTCTTTGGTACTACCAAGGGTTTATCAACTAAGTATCCAGGGCGAGTGGTAAACTCAGCTTTGACAGAATCTATGATTCTGGGTGTGGCAACAGGTATGGCGTTAGTGGGTAAGCGACCCGTCGCATTTATGCAATTTGCAGACTTTATGCCATTGGCTTATAACCAAATTGCATCAGAATTAGGTATGATGCATTGGCGCTCAAATGGTGGTTGGAATGCTCCTGTGATCGTGTTTGCAGCTTGCGGTGCCTATCGTCCAGGCTTAGGTCCATACCATTCACAAACGAATGAGGCGACCTATGCAAATATTCCAGGGATTGATGTCTTTATGCCATCTAATGCTGCAGATGCCGCGGGTATGTTAAATGCTGCCTTTAAATCAGGTCGCCCATCTGTTTTCCTTTACCCTAAGAAACTGTTAAATAATGGTAGCGTGCAAGATACGACCTCGAATGATGTGGCACGACAAATTGTTCCTGTAGGAAAAGCAAGAATCGTTAAAGCCGGTCAAGATGTGACGCTTGTTGGTTGGGGCAATACGGTTGAATTCTGTAAGGAAGTTGCTGAAACCTTAGAAACAGTGGGTGTTGATGCTGAAATTATTGATTTGAGATGCATGAGCCCTATTGATGTGGAAACCATTACTGCCTCTGCACGTAAAACGGGTGCTTTGGTCGTGACGCATGAGGACAATCAAACTTGTGGCATGGCATCAGAAATTATTACTTTGGTTTTAGAGCGCTCTGATATTCCAGTGAAAGTAAGGCGTGTTACGCGTCCTGATACCTATACGCCTTGCAACTTTGTAAACCAATTGGAAGTTTTACCTTCTTATGGTCGAATCCTTGAAGCGGCTTGTGAGGTTCTGGATATTCATATTCAATGGGAAGAGAAAAATACAACGGAAGCCGGTACTTTTAATGTGGAAGTTATTGGTGCAAGTCCGTCAGATGAAACAGTGGTCATTACAGATGTCCATGTTAGTGTGGGCGATGAAGTTAAGGCGGGTGATTGCTTAGTGGATACTGAGGCAAGCAAATCTGCAGGTGAAATTCTAGCACCGATTACAGGTACCATCGAAGAAATTTATGTTGAAGAATCGGATCAAGCTGTTGTGGGTGAACCACTCTTGAAGCTTCGTTTGCCAGAAGGCTCTTTTACGCAGTCGGCACAGGTGAAAAGAATTCCTGTCCTTGAGCAAAAAGGGTTTGTGATTGAACCGGTTGCACAAACAATTTTGAAAGGACATAGTACCGTGTTTCCTGTTGGGATTGCCACGCCTGTATATAAAACAGGATCAAGACTGGTGAAGAATGAAGAGATTTTGAAAAATTTCCCAGAAAAAACCAGCCAAGATATTGTAAACCTAACAGGTATTGAGCAACGTTACTGGTTAGGTGAAGGAGAAAGCATTATTGACTTGGCAGCAGATGCCTCGATTGAGCTTTTGACAAAACAGGGGCTTCATTTATCAGATATTGATGTGATCATCTGTGCAACTTGCACACCTGAAAAGTTTGTTTCACCCTCCATGGCATGTCTGGTTTTACATAAACTTTATGAAACCTATGGTGAACAAAGCATTCAAGCACATGATGTGAATGCGGCTTGCAGCGGCTACCTATATGCCATGCAACAAGCAAAAGATCTTTTGCAGATTCGCCCTCATGCACGTGTATTATTGTTAACGGCGGAAGCATTAACAAATCGATTAGATGTCCATGATTTTGACACTGCCTTCTTATTTGGGGATGCGGCTACAGCAAGCCTTTTGGTGGGGAGTGATCATATTGATGCAGCGGTTGCGACGATTGACCATGTGTTCCTATCAGCCGTTGCAGAAGATGGGAGTATATTAAATATCCCTGTAGTGAAAACAGAATCCCAAGCGATTACGTTGAATGGTCGTAAGCTCTTTACGTTTGCGGTGAAAACCATGGCGTTGATTATGCATAAATGTTGTCAGCAAGCTGGGATGGAGCTGTCCGAAATTGATTTGGTTGTACCGCATCAGGCGAATCAGCGTATATCTTCTGCGATTGAGAAACGCTTGAAAATGATGGAAGGTTCTATGTATAGCAATATATCACGCTTTGGTAACACCTCTTCATGTACGATTCCAATAGCCTTATCTGAAACGCTAGGTGTAGAGGATGAGCATAAAAAAGTAGCGCTATGTGCTTTTGGTTCAGGATTTACATCGGGTGCGGCAATTTTATCTATGCGCTAACGCTAAACTTGCACATTATTCGATGCCGTAATGTGCAAGTTTCTTACGAAAAGTCCCGCGGTTAAGGTTTAGAATCTCAGCCGCTTTGCTTTGATTGTATTCTGTAAATTTCATGGTAGATAGAATCAACTGATGTTCGACTTTTTCCATGATTTTTGCATACATGACGGAGGGCAGCTCATTATTGCGACTCATTTCACGATATTAAAGATTAATCATCTCACGAACATAATCCTGCAAAGGAAGTTCTTGTTCTGAATTCGTATTTTTAAAAGAAGTAATCATCATAACCTCCAATATTAATTCGCTGCGAGACAGGGAGAGGCGAAGCCGAGGTCGAGTAGTCCTCAGAAGGGGTGCCTTTCGGCTCCATTGAGAGATTGTGCGTAGCGCTTCGACCTTTGGAAGCTGGAAGGTATTTCCCAGCCCGTAGAGCCATATACGCAGTACTGGCTTTCAAAAACGAGACTGTAGGCTTGTTTTTTGGAAGATCGGTACGGAGGTGGGCGTCTGAGGCAAAACCATCTGCGAAGGTAGTGATTCGATTTTGGCAGGAGCCAAAATCTTCTATGAACGACCGAGCAACACGCTATGTCTAACAGCTTAAAGTTGATCGTTATATTGCCATTTCTGTACTTATAACTAGGAATTCCCTATTTTTGGACACTAATGTTACAATTATTAATTTGGAGTAAAATGTAGTCAATTGTGGTTGTTGATAATCAAAAAGCTTCTCAAAATAAATTTCTATTAGCTTTAAAGC
>CAUZSH010000080.1:0-5676 GCA_963582935.1 Gammaproteobacteria bacterium | reverse complement strand
ACAGCCTCTTTCATAAAATTAGCTGATATTGTTAGATCGGACATAATATCCAAATTACCAAGTAGTTGGGTGTTCCGAATAAATTGATTATCTATAATGGTAGCAGGATTGTACTCTAAAAAATTATGACGTACTGATTTAACATATCCTATTTTATTATAGCGTTGAATATATTCTGAAAAATCATTCCTAGTTAAATCACATCCTAAAGTAGCTGCAACAATATTATTCTGATTGCTAGAGCAAACGTTTATTATATAATTTGCTTCTTTATCAATCTCATCTCTATCAACATACACTTCCGCATAACATGATTTTAAAATATTATACTTTTGAATTGCCGATTCGTATTCTTGTAATGTATATATTGATTTGATTGTTTTGAAGCCCGAAAGCCATTCTAAAGTTAGTTCGCTAGCGTTCCATATATGGAAGTGTGTGTCAATTATTGGAATGTTAATCATTTTCACCTCCCCAGGCGGTTTAAAGATACAATTGTGAAAACAGATTAGGCAGCCATCTTCATATTATCCAAGCACTCATTTGGATGATGATAGCCCAAAACAGCTTTAGGAAGATTATTTAATTCTTCCTGTGCTCAATTGTTAGGTTGCCAGTAATTTCAAATTTAACCATATCAAATTCCTATATTTTAATTTTATAGATATCTAAGAATTTTTCAATTATATCTTTAAACCGCCATAATGAGTGCAATAATATTAAGTGCGAACATATTAGAAAAATAAAGTATAAATGTTCTACCGTAGCATTAGTTTGGCAGTGACAGCGCTTGATCATGAATTATTTTTTTATTGAAATGAGTTACTTTGAATTTCATAGGCCGTTTTGAAAGATTGGCTGGCAAGTAATAAATCTTTTTTTGTACCGAGACCATCTAAGTACATGATCCCAATTTTATATTGAGCTTTGGCATAGCCTTGGTCAGCGGCTTTTTTATTGGCCTGGAAAGCTTCTTGCTCATTTTTAGGCGTTCCATAACCTTGCTCGTACATGGAGCCAAGATTATATTGCGCTTGAAGCACACCTTGATCAGCGCCAAGCCCCTGACGATACATGACGGCGAGATTGTATTGTGCCTCGGCATAGCCCAACGCCGCAGATAGCGAAAAGCTTTTGTATAGTCTTCTCTATCATAAGCGTTCATTGCAATGATAAAAAGGTGATTCGGATTGCTGAAATCAAGGTCAACTTGATAGGTGCTTGTATTTGTTGTCTGGGCAGCAAAGCTGCTTGAGAACATGCCAATAAAGGCAAATATAAAAATAAGCTTAAGAAATGATTTTTTCGCTTAATTAACCCCGAAATATCTTTAGACTCAGATTAAGTATAGATGACTTTAGATTTTTGCAACAAACAATAATAGAAACCATCGCCAATTTTTGGAAATATTTGGTAACCATGCTGAATTTTGTGTTGTTGAAGTATTTCTATGTCAACTTCTCTCACATCTTGATGTGAGCTTAAGAACATCTTAATTTGTTCCGCATTTTCTTCAGGAAGGAGGGAACAGGTAGCATATAATAAGTATCCATCAACCTCTAATAAAGACCATAATCGTGCCAGTAACATTTTTTGAATGCTTGTAATGGCCTCTACTTCCGTTTCTGTTCTAAGGAGCTTTATATCTGGATGCCTGCGAATAACGCCTGTGGCTGAGCAGGGAGCATCTAAAAGAATGGTGTCAAACATGGCACCGTCAGACCAATGCTCAGTGTTTTCGGCTTGATTGCAAATTAGGCTAAGTCGTGTGGTGCCAGGAAAAACACGCTGAACATTTTCCGTTATCTTATCCAGACGTTTTTGGTTGTTATCGATGGCGGTGATATGAATATTAGGGTTTTGCTCCAATAGTGCAATGGTTTTCCCGCCGGGTGCAGCACAAGCATCAAGGAGTTTTTTTCGTATTAAGGGCGCTAAAATTTGTGCGGCAAACTGAGCAGAGTAATCTTGAACCGAGCACCAACCTCTATCAAAGTTGGGTAGTTTTTGCACAGCAACTGCTTTTTCTAATTGTAAGCAGTTTGGGATGTGTGGAACTGATTTTGCAGAAATATCGTGTTGCGATAATAAATCAAGATAGGAGCTTGTTGAAGTAATGGTTTCATTAACTCGAATAAACATAGGTGGATGTTCATTAGAGTGTATGAGAATATCTCGCCATTGTTCTGGGTACGTTTTGCGAATGCGCTGAAATAACCAGCTGGGAAAAGCATAGCGTGTTTCCGCAAGATATTTGTTTTCATCAAGAGGGAGGTCATTTAATTTGCGCAAGAGCGCGTTGATTAAGCCTTTTGCCCATTCTATTTTTAATGGTTTACAAGCGGAAACCGTTTCGTGAATGGTGGCATAAGTAGGCTGATTCATAAACTTTAATTGATAAAGTCCAATAAAGAGCAGATGTAATACAATTTCTTTTGGTTTTTTCTTGATATGAGGTTCAACCATCGCTTTAAGAAGGTAGTATTGGCGGCAAACCCCGTAGCATAAAGCTTGTACAAAGGCTTTATCGCTAGCGCTAAGCGCTTGTGAACCTTTACAATATTGGGTAAGTAATTGATCAAGATGAATGAGAGAAGTTTTATTTTGCGCAATATTGTGAATTATTTGGCAAGCAATTGCGCGTGTATTTGCCATTTTTTAATTACACCAAATGTGGTGCAAAGGACTGGATCAGTTTGCTAACAAGTTTTGGGTTTCCAGCAATGAGTCTGCCCGTTTCTAAGTGATTAATACCACCATTGATTTCAGAAACCAAACCACCTGCTTCCTTGATCAAAAGAGAAGCGGCTGCAATATCCCAAGGCTTGCTCGTGGTTGTCCACGCGGCATCATAAAACCCCGCACTAACATAAGCAAGGTCAAGCGCTAATGAACCTGAATAGCGTAATCCTGAAATCTCTATTTTAATTTCACGTAGTGCATTAAGATATGAAGGTTTAAATGCTTGGTCATTGTATCCATAAGAAGCAGAAAATAAGCAACCTTGAAAAGATTTACGCGATGATGCACGTAGGCGCCTGCCATTAAGTTGTGCGCCATCACCACGGCTTGCGGTAAATAATTGATCCAAGTTTGGGTTATAGATGACTGCTACTTCAATTTTACCACGATATTTTAGGGCGATTGAAACACAATAGTGTGGCAATCCGTGGATAAAGTTATTGGTGCCATCAAGTGGGTCAACAATCCAAAGATACTCGCTTTCTTCATCACCCACAAGCCCACTTTCTTCGGATAAGATAGCATGATCAGGGTAAGCTTTTTGCAGATGATAAAAGATCTCTTTTTCAGCCTGCATATCCACTTCTGTGACAAAGTCATTTTTGCCTTTACTGGTAATGACGAGGTCTTCTATGTTTTCGGCTTTTTTGATGATGAGATCGCCAGCTTTGGTTGCTGCGCGAACGGCAATGGTTAACATTGGGTGCATTTTTTATAGACTTAATGATTAGGTAGCTGTCGTTAGTGTGTATAATACACTATCTAATTTGGCTACGGTAGTTTGAAGTAATAATATGCTAGATAAAATTCGGATTATTTTGGTAGAGACCTCCCATCCTGGAAATATTGGTGCAGTTGCAAGGGCGATGTTGAATATGGGACTTGGGGAACTTTATCTCGTTAACCCAAAGTTTAAGCCAAATCAAGAAAGTATTGCTATGGCATCTGGCGCTGATAAATTGCTTGAGAAAGCAATTATTGTTCAAACACTTAATGAAGCCTTGGTGGGTGTTGAGTTTGTGGTAGGGAGTAGTGCGCGCACTCGTAAAGTTGCCATTCCTGTTGAGACGGTGAGGCGTTCTGCAAAAACGGTTTGTGATTATGTGCTTGCAGATAGTAAGTGTGCCATTCTTTTCGGAAGAGAGCGAACCGGTCTTTATAATGATGAGTTATTAAAATGCCACCAACACGCCTATATTCCAGCAAATGAAGATTATAGCTCGCTTAATTTGGCTCAGGCAGTTCAAGTTTTCAGTTATGAGTTGCGTTGTGCTTACTTGGAAGCAATAAATGCAAAAACACCAACAAAACAACCACAAGAACATCTTGCGACCAGTGGGCAAAATGAGGGTCTATATACTCACTTTGAAGAAATGCTTTATGACGTTGACTTTTTACGTAAAGAGCAACCAGGGCTTGTGATGTCACGGATAAAAAGACTTTTTCAGCGTGCAAAACTTGAAGAAGTTGAGGTGAATATCTTTAGAGGGATTTGTAAAGAAGTGATCCGAAAAGTGAAAAAGTAATAGAGTTTAATACTACGATAACATTTTACTGGCATACCGTTCGGCACCCTGTAAACCAACATCCGTATTGAGACAAATATGTACAGGAATATCAAGCAGTATTTCTGACATACGACCCTTATCCAGAAACAGTTCCATAAAACGCCCATCGGTCATTTGTTTCAACATCTGTGGGGCAATTCCGCCAAGGATAAACAAGCCTCGTTTGGGTAGAGTCGTAAGCGCCAGATTTCCAGCACTAGAGCCATAGACTTTGATAAAAATATCAATCACACGTAAAGCCAATGGATCTTCATATTTAAAAGCAAATTCTGAAATTGTGGCAGCCTTATCCTTTGATTTGTACATGGCGAGATGCATTTCAGGAGACTCTTTATGAATGGCATGGGGGTCATTTATCACATATTTATAAATGTTTACCATGCCAGTGCCACAACAAACACGCTCAACAGAAATACGTCTTAATCGTTTGCGTAAAAATTGCAATAATCCAGTTTGGTCATCTCCGACAGGAGCGAAGTCAACGTGTCCGCCTTCTGTTGGGCAAACAATGGTATCACCTTTATGATATAAGATGATCCCAACGCCAATGCCAGTTCCTGCACCAATAATGGCAACCGGTGCCTCTTCTTTGTATTTCCCTTTTTGCAGAGTATGAATATCAGAAGATTCTAAAGTCTCAATACCATATCCAATAGATTCAAAATCATTGATTAATTTTACATGCTCTGTTTGCAGTACGGCTCTCATTTCAGCTTCGGTCACAAACCATGGAAGATTAGTAAGCTCGACTTCACCCTTGATGACCGGGCCTGCAACAGCGATGCAGGCAGAGGCAATATCATCCTTATCAATTTTTGAATCTGTGATAAATAAAGTTAAAATATCAGCAAGACTTTCATAGTCGACGCCTTTATATTTTTTGGTAAAAATAACTTTTGAGTTTGAGGCATGTTCGTCAAATCGTGAGAGCTGGAGTCGTGTGTTGGTTCCGCCAATATCGCCAGATAGAACAATCATGGATAACATTCCTTTGTAGATGAAATTATAGGTGAGCTTATTTTAGTAGAGTTTAAGCTTAAAAGGCAAAGGTTGATATGAATTAGCAGCAGTTCCCGCTAAAAGCGGCAAACGGCTTCTCGAGCATCATAGGCTGTTTGAAATAAATTCAAACAACGCACTTAGAGGAGAAAATCGCGCTTTTCCCCTCTAAGAACTCCCCATCGCGATCCTTAGCGGGAACTGCTGATGAATTAGATAGCGGCATTATGTTTATGGTTTTTACAATCAATCAGGCAAAAAATTGATAATGATAGTTATAGGCATAAAGACTTATTATTTAGGTCTCCCCAATTTTTAATTCCTTTTATATATAGCATGTACGTCAATCTTTTGCTTTGGAACATAC
>CAUZSH010000079.1:0-5806 GCA_963582935.1 Gammaproteobacteria bacterium | reverse complement strand
TACAATGGCTAATAATGTCAGCTGGGTAACGATGGCGTTTAGGTTTGACAGATAGACTCATTTTTATGACTGTAAATCATTACAGTATATCAGATACGTGAAAGGCTATAGTTAACTTGACGGTGCCATTTGTCGGCATCAAAGCCTAAAAACTCCCCTATCAGCTCCATTGTAATGACCTCTTCATCATCTAGTGATGGCGTAAATCCCCTTGACCTTAACTTATTGTGTGATTTTGGATAACATTGTGTAACTTTGCAGTATACAAAAATGATATAAGCTTAAATTGACATAGGTGTGTTATCGGCTTTTTTTGTGAGAAATTAACGCTATATCAATTACCTATGTCTATCAATATACGATTATAAAATAATTTTAACTATATTTTAAAGTTGCACACGGGGTTGTTCTTTGTTAAATGAAACACTATTGTAACAATTCTACATTAGACTCATGTATATAAATTGGTGTCTGTGTGGGCTGTCAAAATGATTCCTAGGGAGAGAATTTGTTTTTAAATCTAAAATTTTTCAAGAAGATCTCTCTTATTCTATGCCTTTTATTTTCAATAGCATCCTATGCGGATATTCCTAAAGATTTGATTAAAAAAGCGCAAGTAGAGGGACGGGTTAATAGTGTGGGTATGCCTGATAGCTGGGCAAATTGGGTGACGACATGGGGGGATTTAAAGAGCAAGTATAATATTAACCATCGTGATACGGATATGAACAGCTCGCAAGAGTTAATGAAGTTTCAAACTGAAAAACGCAATGCGACTGCGGATATTGGTGATGTGGGGGTTGATTTTGCCGAGCTTGCACATAAAATGAAAATCACGCAACCTTATAAGCCGACAACTTGGGACCAAATCCCTGCGTGGGCGAAAGACAAAGAAGGGTATTGGGTTTTATCCTATACTGGAACCATTGCTTTTATCATTAATAAAAAACTGGTGAAACATATTCCGCATAGTTTTCATGATTTACTGAAAGGAAGTTACCGTATTAGCATCGGAGATGTGGGAACCTCAAATGAGGCTACGATGTCTTTATTAGCGGCAGCCTACGCCATGGGCGGTGATGAAAATAATATCATGCCAGCCTTTAATTTATTTAAAGAAATCGCAAAACAAGGGCGCTTGGCACCCAATCAGCCTGTGATGTCAACACTTGAAAGTGGGGAAGTGGAAGTGGGGATTACTTGGGATTTTAATGCCTTAAACTATCGACATAATATTGACCCAGAGATGTTTGACGTTTTGATCCCAACAGATGGCTCGGTCACCAGTGGCTATTCAACCATTATTAATAAATATGCTAAACATCCAAATGCCGCAAAGCTAACACGCGAATTTATTTTAAGTGACCAAGGGCAGATTAACCTTGCCAACGGATTTGCAAGACCAATTCGGGTGGACCATATTAAGCTGCCACCTGAAACAGAAGCAAAGCTCTTGCCACGCTCAGAGTATGTTGTGGCAAAACAGATCAAAGATAGCAAGGGCTGGGATAAAAAACAAACAGAAATTCCTGCGCTATGGCAGTCAGAAGTACTGTATAACTTAGATTAAAATAGGATTAATGCTGATGATGACTAGCCGAAAGCGTTCTAAAAAACCATCCTTTCATTTGCTTATTTTTTGGGTGCTATTTGCTTTTCTTTTTGCTTTCATTGCACTCTTTGAGCTTTTCCCCATAGTTTCTGTGGCAAAGTTAAGCTTCTTAGATAAATCAGGAGAACTCACTTTACAGAATTATACGCTTGTTTTTCAAGATGCTTTTTTGAGGCAAAGTATATGGAAAAGTATTGAAATTAGTTTTTACTCTAGCTTTGTCGCCATCATTATCAGTGTTGTTTTTTGTAATAGCTTAAGGCGAGTGAATTCAAAAATGAGGGATTGGATATTGTCATTTTATAACTTATCCTCGAATTTTACAGGCGTTCCACTAGCATTTGCCTTCATAATTATTCTTGGATTTAATGGTGCAATTACATTATTGATGATTAAGCTTGGATTAGTGGATAGCTTTAACTTGTACTCTAAAACGGGTATTATCTTGATATATATCTATTTTCAAATCCCCTTGGCAGTATTGATGCTTTACCCTGTGTATGATCATTTAGATCCAAGATGGAGGGAGGCGGCATATCTGCTGGGAGCAGGTAAGTTTTCTTATTGGATGAAAATTGGATTGCCTGCTTTAATGGAGAGTATTCTTTCAACCTTTGTATTATTATTTGCCAATGCTATTGGGGCGTACGCGACGGTTTATGCGTTGATGTCAGGTAACTATAACCTGATTCCCATCCGAATTTCTGGCTATATCTCCAGTGATGTATTTTATAACCCAAATTTAGCCAGTGCGTTATCAGTCATTATGGTGATGATATTAGTGTTGATTGCCACCTTGAATTTTAAGGTGCTCAGTAGAAGGAAATATCTATGAGCATGAGTCGTTCAAAATCATTTCATGTAAGTATTGTTTATACACTGGTCATTATTATGTTATTGCCTTTGATCGGCTCACTGTTATATGCTTTGTCCACCAGTTGGATGGCAACAATTTTACCTCAAGGCTATACGTTTAGGTGGTTTTCAGAGCTGTTAACCACAGAGCGTTTTTACATCGCACTTTGGCACTCCTTTGTCGTTTGCTTTTCAAGTGCAGCCATTGCCACTTGTTTGATTGTTCCCACGACTTTTTTGGTACATTATGCTTACCCTCAATATAAAAAATTGATGGAGTTGCTGGTCTTATTGCCTTTTGCCTTTCCAGCCATTGTGGCATCCATTGGTTTAATGCAAATCTATTCAGGAGGTCCTGTTTTATTGACGGGTACGCCGTATATTTTGATTGGTAGTTATATTGGGATCATCTTTCCTTTTATCTACCGTGTGAATGCCAACGCTATTCAGGGGATGAATGTTCCAGAATTGATTGCTTCGTCACATTTGCTGGGCTCAAGCACATGGAAAGCTTTTTTGATGGTCATTGTCCCAAGCTTAAAAAAGTCCATTATGATTGGTTTTGTCCTAAGCTTCTCATTTTTGTTAGGAGAGTTTGTGTTTGCCAATATATTGGTTGGCACACGCTATGAAACTATTCAGGTATACTTATTTAACATGCGAAATTATAGTGGGCATTATACCAGCGCCATTGTGATTACTTATTTTATGATAACGTTGTTATTAGCATATACATTGAATCGACTATCTAGGGATAAACAATCATGAATGATTTAATCGTTAAGGGTGTTTCAAAATTTTACGGTGAAAAAGCGGTATTTAAGGACTTGGATATTACTGTTAAAGTAGGAAGCTTCACCACGATTTTAGGGCCGAGTGGCTGTGGCAAGTCAACACTCTTACGTTCAATTGCAGGGCTGGAAATACTTTCAGGTGGCTCTGTTCATTTGGGAGAACGAGACATTACTTCACTGCGACCACAAGAAAGAAATGTGGGGATGGTGTTTCAAAACTATGCGCTATTTCCAAATATGAATGTAAGACAAAATGTGCTTTTTGGGCTGAAACAAAAAAAGATGCCAAAAGTAGAGGCGAATGCATTAGTAAACGAAATGCTGGAAAATGTGGGGCTTGCTGAATTGTCAGAGTCCTATCCCAGTCAATTGTCAGGCGGACAAAAACAGCGGGTGGCACTTGCGAGATCCCTGGTCGTAAAGCCCGAATTGTTATTGTTAGATGAGCCGCTATCAGCGCTTGATGCAAAGATGCGAAAGTCTTTACGTGAGCTTTTGTTGCGTTTCAATGAAGATTATAATCTGACGATGATTTGCGTGTCACACGATCAGGAAGAAGCCCTTAGTATGTCGGATGAAATATTTGTGATGCATAATGGTAAATTTGTACAAACGGGGGATCCAGAGGCAATTTATACCCGTCCAAATAGCTATTTTGTCGCAGATTTTATAGGGAGTTACACACTGATTAATATGCAAGAACATCTAGCATTAAAAGCAATCTTGGGGGTGTCTGCTAACCAAGTTGCTATTCGTCCAGAAGCGATTTATATTAATGATACAACTCGGCAGTTCGCAGATCATTACAGCGATGTTATTCAAGTTAAAGTGCACGATTCAGTTTTGTTGGGGAATATCATTCGTTATAGCGTTATCTATGAAGGCACACACTTTGAGTTAGATACCTTGAATCGTTCATCCAGTCGTTTTGTGGCGAGAGGTGGGCATATTGATATTCGTTTTGATAAGCAAGAGCTTATTGAAATGGCAGGAACTCATTGACATGGCAGATCTTGCAATATTTGACCTTGACCATACTTTGATTGCAACGGATAGCGCCGATCGTTGGAGTGCCTATATGTGTGAGAATGGCATGATCCAGGACACAGATGCTTTTCTTGAAACGCATAAAAAGTACGAGCAAAGCTATAAAGTTGGTGATATCGACATGGGTGAGTTCATTCGCTTTGCTCTTAAGCCATTGATCGGTTTGAGGGAATGCGATGTTACTAAGAAAGTCATCGAGTTTATAGAAGCATTTATTCGGCCACATATTTACAAGAAAGGGGTAGATGTTGTGCGTGACCATGTTGAAAAAGGTGACACAATACTGCTTATTTCGGCAACAATTGAAGATTTGGTTAACCCTGTGGGGAAGATTTTAGGTTTTAAGCCTGAAAATATTCTGGCAGTAAATACTGAGAAATGTGATGAGCGCTATACAGGGAACCTTTTAGGAACTCTAGGTTTTGGTAAAGGCAAGGTTGCTCGCACACAGGCTTGGCTCCAGCAGCAAAAGCTCGCTTTTGACAAAACCTATTTTTATTCTGACTCTATTAATGATTTACCTTTATTGCTTGAAGTTGATGAGCCGAGAGTGGTGAACCCAGACCCTAAATTATTGATAGAGGCTAAAAATAGAGGGTGGTTTGTAAAGTACTTTTAGACTTATTTTTCAATCTTCTCCATCTCAGATTTGATCCATTCATAACAGGCTTCTGTGACTTCATTGATATTGCCAGTATTTTTAATTTCAGGACCGATAGAAAGAATGATTTTCCCTGGTCTAATGGGATTTTTTTTAGTGTCAGCAGGCCAAACTGAGCCTGCATTGTGGGCAATAGGAACAACTTTAGCTTGGGTTGCTTTGGCGAGAGACATAGCGCTTTTATGAAATTTAGGGTTTTGTTTTGGCGCCACGCGTGTACCCTCAGGGAATATAAGGATACTTATATTTCTTGAAAGTCTATTTTTGCCCTCATTGATAACGATTTTAAGTGACTTAAGGCCTGCTGAGCGGTCAACTGGGATGTATTCTATCGCGCGTAAGCTCCAACCAAGTAGAGGAATATCCATGAGTTCTTTTTTTACAACAAAACATGACCTTTTAATGAGGCTGGGCAGAAATAAAGTTTCCCATTCTGATTGGTGTTTACTGACATAAATGCAGGCACTCTTGCTGATATTTTCTTTCCCACGCACCTCACAGCGGACCCATAATATCCAGCGTATGCCTAGGCGGACAAGATGAGAGTTCAGTTGTGCTGATCTGGTGCGAACAAAGTAAGGTGTTTTTAAATAAAATAAAATGGGATTTATGATCGAAAATACGGCTAGGAAAAAATAAAGGTAAAAATAAAATATATATTGTCTTACCCAAAGTAGAAAATTAATGGTTTTTTGCATGGTTTTGGTTACGTTAATAATGTTTTTGTAAATTGCATAAGATTATCGTAAATTTTGACAGTTTTTTCAAGTTCTGAATGTTTTTTAATCGTATTTATGCCTTTTCCTGTTCTGACTAAGATCGGAGTGCAGTTTGCAG
>CAUZSH010000078.1:0-6159 GCA_963582935.1 Gammaproteobacteria bacterium | reverse complement strand
AATTATAAGGTAGTTTTAATGTTAGGTATACTGACGTTGGCAGGAACTCAATTGTTTTGGGGATGTTTTATGGTTTATTTGCCAAGCCTCATATCATTAAAATATGCGAATCCTGACTTAACAGCACATATGGCTACTATTATTCTGTCCGGAATAGTTGTCGGTGCAGTTATTGGCGGTATATTAGCTAACATAACTAATATTAGAGCAGTTTATAGTATAGGATCACTATTATCTTTGGTTTTAATTCTGCCAATGTATTTGGCCATCAGCTCTGCGTCATGGATAACCTTATATATCTATTGTTTTGCATTTGCGTTACCTCACGGAGCATGTGGGGTTCTGGGATTACTATTATTGACTAGACGACTACCTGTCAGGTATAGATATACGCTATTAGCCACTGCTTTTGCTTTTTCCGCTTTTTTATTCATTGGAATACCACCATTCATATTATCATACTTTACAAGAGAATCATCGATGTATATCCCTATGCTAGTTTTAGGGATAGGTTATTTTATTCAGTTAATCGCAGTTCAAATATTCTATAAAAAAACTGCCATTGAAGTATAGGTATCAATCTATAATATATAATATGACAGAACCCCTTTTTTCATAGTATGTGAACTCATATGTCATTCATTGACAGCTCCTGTCATTAGGCTATTATTAGACCCAATGCAAATAACAATGATTCTCATTATCAAATAAATATGGGCACACAAAAAAGAAATATCTTTATCACCAGCATTATCTGCTTAGGCATGGCATTTACAAGCATGGCTCAAGCAGCACAAGAAGTTGTCAATATTTACTCTTATCGCCAACCTTATTTAATTAACCCTATTTTAGAAAAATTCACCGCTGAAACTGACATTAAAACAAATGTCACTTATGCTAAAGATGGCTTGCTCGAACGACTTCAGCGTGAAGGAAAATATAGTCCTGCTGACATTGTTTTAACCACAGACATCAGCCGAGTGATGACTTTTAAAGACAAAAAGTTAGTACAAGAAGTAGATAGCGAAACTTTAATTGCTAACATCCCTTCCCAATATCGTGATCCCGATAATGAGTGGTTTGCCCTCACCATTCGAGTCCGTAATATTTTCACCTCAAAAGATCGCATCACCATCGACTCCATTACCTATGAAGATCTAGCTGATCCAAAACTAAAAGGAAAAATATGCACCCGTAGTGGCAAACATCCCTATAATATTGCGCTTGTTGCCTCCATGATTGCACCCCATGGTATACCCTATACAAAGAAATGGTTGATGGGCATAAAAGAAAACTTGGCTCGCAAGCCCCAAGGCAATGACCGTGCCCAATTGCAAGCGATCCAAGCTGGTCTTTGTGATTATTCATTAGGGAATAGTTACTACTATGGTAACATGCTGAAAGACCCTAAACAAAAAGGCACGGCTGAGTCAGTGACCATTCAATTCCCAAATCAAAGTGGTGGAGACAAGAATTCCGGGCGCGGTGCGCATGTTAATATCAGCGGTGTTTTAATGGCAAAACATGCACCAAACCCCGAGAATGCTGAGAAGCTAATGGTATTCTTATCCCAACCAGAAGCACAAAAAATGTATGCGGAGGTCAATATGGAGTATCCAGTGAATCCTGCTGTTGCCCCCTCAAAAATGGTTGGCTCATGGGGTGACTTTAAAGCCGACAAACTTCCTCTAACTGAGGTTGCGAAATATCGCGCTGAGGCAATAAAATTAATTGATGAAGTTAAATTTGATCTATAATATACGTACCCACTGCACGAAGTAAATAAGCCCTAGAAACGATGAATATACATACTCCAATCCAAACCGGAAAATTGATGTATGTATAAATGCTCCGCAAATCAGATTGGAATATGGATTTTAAGTCTTATCTTAATCTCCCCTATCATCGTTCCAATCGCCCAAATATTTATCCCAGAAGGACAAATATTTGAACACCTTTGGCAAACGGTTTTGCCCACTTACACCCTTAACACCCTTATCATGATCATTGGGGTTTGCCTGCTTTCTGCTTTTTTTGCCATACCCAGCGCATGGTTTATGGCTCGATGTGATATTCCTGGAAAAAAACACCTGCAGTGGCTCTTACTTTTACCGCTCGCAATGCCCTCTTATGTGGTTGCCTATATTTATACGGATCTGTTTGATTATGCAGGTCCCATCCAAACGGCTCTTAGAAATATTTTTGGTTGGAGCTCTCCAAATGACTACTGGTTTTTTGACATCCGAAGCCTTTATGGGGGCATACTTATTTTATCTCTAGCCTTATACCCCTACTTATATTTACTGGCACGCGCCTCTTTTTTAGAGCAGTCACAAAATATGGTGGATGTCAGTCGTATTCATGGTTGCACACCTTGGTCAAGCTTCCGCCGAATTTCATTGCCTCTCGCACGCCCTGCCATTGTTGTTGGCCTATCTCTTATCGCAATGGAAACCGTTGCTGATTTTGCCACCATGAATTACTTTGCCATTAACACCTTAACGACCGCGGTATATGATGTCTGGCTCGGCTATGGTAGCTTAAATGCCGCCGCCAAGATTGCAGCAATGGTTTTACTTATTATCTTCGTTCTCTTAGGCATTGAGCGTATCAGTCGTCGACGTCAACAGCAAATTCAACGAAGCATGGGACTAGATAACCTCCAAAAACATAAGCTTAAGGGCTGGGAAAAAATAGGCGCCCTAAGCTTATGTTGGTTTTTGGTCATTTTTGGTTTTGGATTACCTTTTTTTATTTTACTAGAATATGCCTGGAATTATTGGGGAAATTCATGGAACCAACAGTTTCTATTAAGCACTTGGCATAGTCTTATGATTGCTTCCATTGCGGCATTACTCACCTTACTCGTTGCCGTCATTTTTGGTTTTGTAAATCGAGTTTATCCTGGCCGCCTATCTCGTATTCCCGCACGCATTTCTACTATGGGATATGCCATGCCTGGAACCATTCTAGCGGTGGGCGTTTTAATCCCTCTAACGGTCATTGATCATTGCTTTAATAACGTATCAGAATACTTCTGGAATGATCATGTGGGTTTAATCCTAAGTGGCACAATATTTGCTGTCATTTTCGCTTATGTTGTCCGTTTTTCATCTATTTCTATTGGCACCATTGAATCCAGTTTAAGCAAACTCCCTGAAAACTATGATGGTGCAAGCCGAACACTGGGATGTCCACCCTTAAAAATGTTTATCACAGTGCATTTACCATTGATCCGAAAAGGTTGCTTGGTTGCAACGTTATTGGTTTTTATCGAAGCCATGAAAGAGCTGCCTGCCGTCCTACTATTAAGACCATTTAATTTTGAGACTTTGGCAACAACCGTTTTTCAATACGTCTCGGATGAGATGTTACAGTATGCTGCTCTACCCGCCATCATTCTGGTGTTAGCCGGACTTATCCCCCTCCTTATTATTAACCGTTCTCTTGAAAGGAGTCATTCATGAATGCGCTTTCTGTTAAAAATATATCTTATGCTTATGGTAAAACTCAAATTTTAAAAAATGTGTCCTTTGACGTTTCCCAAGATAAAATCGTTTGTTTATTAGGTGCGAGTGGCTGTGGGAAAACAACAACACTGCGTACCATTGCCGGTCTTATAAAGCCCTCCTCTGGAAGTATCGCTATTGATGGAAATACTGTTTTTGATTATGGAACTTGTATGCCCCCAGAAAAACGTGGACTTGGTATGGTTTTTCAAGACCATAGTTTATTTCCACATTTAACGGTTTCTGGAAATATTGAGTTCGGCATTAAGCATATTGCCAAAAAAGCAAGGCAGCAACGAATGTTTGAAATGCTGGAGCTTGTACAAATGCCTGATGTGGCAAAACGCTATCCACACGAACTATCTGGCGGGCAACAACAACGAATTGCCATTGCCAGAGCGATGGCACGACAACCAAAACTAATGCTACTAGACGAACCTTTTTCAAACATAGATCATCAAACACGTTTTCAAATTATTGCCAAAGTTAAAAGTATTTTTAAAGCCCAGGGGGTAACGGCAATTTTTGTCACTCATAATGAAGATGAAGCCTCTGCATTCGCAGATAGGCTAGTGAGGTTTAATCAAGGCGAAGTTTGTGAGGCGACTCAGTTTAAAACTTAATGCTTTAAAGCAACTTCATCATCCACAAATTCTTCTCGACCTTCCTTACAAATATCAATGTACCTCCGACTTGTGGCAATGAAGAAAAACACGATGGAAAGAAGCACTGAGAAAATCCAATCTGGTGACAAATATAATAACCATAGGTAGCCCATAAATGGGGTTGAAAACATCAATAACTTAGCAATACCTTGCCTTCTTTGAATCACCAAAAAGATTAACACCAAAATTGTTAGAGAGCCATTCATCATCAATAAATCACCGCTTGGAATCGTCGTCATAATCATCCCAAGACAAACAAAAACCAACAATCCAAAAGCCTTCGTTTTTGACTTTAAGGCGCTCATACTCACAGGAGCTGCCATATATCCAATAATATGATACCCCGTCACCACCACCATTAAAGATGCCCAGCTTTTCGCATTCCACAACACTAATGCTGTCAATACAAAGTTGATCACCATTGAGCGTTTTGAGAAATTATAAACCGGGCATAGTTTTGCAATCCATTTTGGCATCTGGCCTTCTTTTGCCATAGCATAGAGCATTCTTGAGGATGCACCTAAATAGGCATAACCTGTTCCTGAAGGGCTAATAACACTATCCGCGATTAAAAGTATCGCCAAGAAATTAATACCCAACAATAAAGCTAAGTTCATCAACGGTGAAGAGAAGTTCAAAGATGCCCAACCATTCGCTAATGCTTCATGAGGCACGGCACCCATAAAGGCGAGTTGCAAACACAGGTATACCACCAACACAATACCAATCGAATAAATAATGGATTTTGGTACATTACGCGCAGGGTCTTTAATCTCACTTGCAAAAGCCACCGTGGTCTGGAATCCATTAAATGAATAAATTAAGCCGGCACCCACGATTGCGGTAATGGCTGAGCCCGCACCAAAGCCTCCTGTTGTGGCTAGATGAAAATTACTGGTATCAAAATGCGCCAACATCAAAACCACAATCGTAAATATCGGTGTGAATATTTTTAAAACCGTAATGACATTATTTACCTTTGCTAACAGTTTAATCCCATAATAGTTAATCACTAAATAAAGTACTAAAATCCCTAATGCCAAAAGCTTGCCCTGAAGAGTTAAACCATCATGCCCCATCAAGTACTGTTTCCCAATCGCTGCAGACAGGTATTGTGTGGTTGCTTGCGCCTCTGTGGCAACTGTAACCATAATCCCAAACCAATTTTCAAAAGCAAAGGGCATCCCAAATACATTGTTATGTGATAATGAACTTGAGCGTGTTGTGGCCCCCCTAACAGGGTAAATTGCCACTACTTTAGAAAGACACATACCGACTGATAGCACGAGAAGTGCGGCTAAAATCCAAGCAAGAAATGCCCAATTCCCAGCATCCCTTGCTGCCAGTTGCGCACTAAAAAGCCAGCCTGAACCAACCATACAGGTTGCACTTAGCGCCACGGCACTAAATAAAGATATTTTTTTCCTTGGCATTGCAATACTACTCATTTTTCCCTCTCGATCTATTTTTATTACCAGCTCTTATCATAAGTTGACCGACAGACGGATAGCAAAAGAATTTTTATTACAAAAGCATTAAGAATATAATTAAAAAACATTCGATTTAAAATCTTAACCTTATGATTTACATCATGTTAAATGGTTTCGGACTGTTATTTAATCAGTTTATACCGAGCACCTTTATCAAATGATACACTCAGTCAAAACACATATCTTATCAAAGCCTTTACCTAAAAGCATCAAGGCTAAACAAACGCAATTAAATCAAGTTTAAGGTCCGAGCTTATACTAAATATTACATCATAATTTATAGGGTGTATTTTGTTCTTTAATTGACTTCTATTTGTCAGCACAATCAATAGTGCAGTACAGCATTATTAACAATACAATTCAAATATATATAGCGTGTTGCTCGGTCGTTCATAGAAGATTTTGGCTCCTGCCAAAATCGAATCACTACCCTCGCAGATGGTTTTGCCTCAGACGCCCACCTCCGTACCGATCTTCCAAAAAACAAGCCTACAG
>CAUZSH010000077.1:0-6635 GCA_963582935.1 Gammaproteobacteria bacterium | reverse complement strand
TCGAAATTCGCCAACTAGGCCTAGTGAATTACAACGAAACTTGCCTAGCGATGCAGACTTACACTGCAGAGAGAACGGATACCACCCCAGATCAAATCTGGTGTGTGGAGCACCCTCCTGTCTTTACTCAAGGTCGCCATGGTAAGCCTGAACATATTATCAACCCTCACAATGTCCCAGTTGTGCAGACTGACCGAGGCGGGCAAGTCACCTACCATGGTCCCGGACAAGCAGTGATTTATTTTTTGATTGATTTGAGTAGACAAAAAACAGGGATTAAAGACCTTGTTTGTCATATTGAAGAATCCGTGATTAAGCTCATGCAAAGCTATGGTTTAAAAGCACACTTAATTGAGAGCGCACCTGGCGTTTATATTGATAACAAAAAAATTGCGTCTTTAGGATTACGGGTGAAGCATGGTAAAACTTATCATGGTTTGAGTATTAATGTGGACATGAATCTCACTCCGTTTTCTTATATCAACCCCTGTGGCTATCAAGGATTACAGATGTGCCAACTTTCTGAGTTTGTCGAAGGGATTACGCTTCAAGATGTTTTTAATCGGTTCACTAAAATACATCTAAACTAAAGGATCACACTAATAATTGTATCCAACCCTTATATTTGCTATTATTCACCCACAAAATGCGTTAATGGAATTACAGCCTTGTCTATCAAATTACGTGACATTCCAGTCAAAGTTGAAAGCGGACATAAATATAAAACCGAACAGGGAAATTCTGCGGTTAAAAATGGTATGAGCCACAAGTTTGGCATACAACAAGACCAAGGAGAAGGTCTTCGTGAAAGAAAGCCAGATTGGCTGCGCATTCAAAAAACAGCAGCATCACCGAACTATAACAAACTCAAGAAAATGACAAAAAAGTTGAAGCTTAGCACTGTCTGCGAAGAAGCACATTGCCCAAATATTAGCGAATGTTGGTCACATGGAACCGCCACAATTATGCTAATGGGTAGTGTTTGCACGCGTGCCTGCCGTTTTTGCGCAGTAGATACCGGCAACCCTAAAGGCTGGCTTGATAAAGATGAACCCATGAATACAGCAAAGTCTGTTCAGGCCATGGCATTAGCCTATATCGTCCTCACCTCAGTTGACCGAGATGACTTAGAGGATGGTGGCGCGTCTCATTATGCAGAAGCCATTAAGCAAATTAAAATTTTATCACCCAATATGAAAGTAGAAGCGCTTACCCCTGATTTCTCTGGAAGTCGAGCTGCCATTGATACACTGCTTGATTCTGGGGTGGATGTCTTCGCACAAAATATTGAAACCGTTGAGCGTTTAACCCATCCTGTACGCGACCCTCGTGCTGCTTACTGGCAAACCATCGAATTACTTGGGTATGCAAAGCAAGCGCGCCCGGATGTCCTTACAAAAACGAGCCTTATGCTTGGACTCGGTGAAACCCGAGCAGAAATTTTGCAAACCATGGATGACCTGAGAAAGCATCGTGTAGATGTCCTAACGCTTGGGCAATATCTGCGCCCAACTGAAAATCATCTGCCTGTTGAGCGTTATGTCTCACCTAAAGAGTTTAATGAATATCGTGAAATTGGTCTTGAAAAAGGATTTTTTGAAGTCGCCTCTGGTCCAATGGTACGCTCAAGCTATCGTGCTGATCGGATTTTCAAGAAAGATAATCTTGGTTTAAAGACTGTTTAGCACATTATTTTCTACCAATTTTAAGGATGATTTCCCAAGTAACTTCTCTTTTAGAGGTTACTGATCCCCATGCTTTTTTCAGTTGATCTGATACTTTTTCTATCGGGCAATAACCAAGTGCTTCTTTATAACGCTTTGTTGCCGACCACGTCGAAAAATACCCCAGTAACTCTTCGAAATCCCAATGCTTTGTAATGGTAAATGACGGAATATTCTCAACATGATGAAATGGTATTCGAATATCGGCATAGCCTTCATCAATCATGCTGCGCTCAGGAGGCCAGTGCTCTCCCACTAAATCATCATATAGATAATTAATGACTGGATTGATTTGTGGATTCACTTTCAATAATGGATAAGCCCATATTGCCAAAATGCCCCCTTTTTTTAGCACTCTATCTGCCTCGAGATAAAATTCAAGCAAATCAAACCAGTGCGCTGCTTGCGCTACTGTAATAAGATCAACTGATCCTGCTGGAATGTCCGTTTCCTCTGCTGTGGCAATGGCATAGATAATGCCCTGTTGTTTTTCAGCAGAATATATCTGTTTCTCACTCGCGTCTGTTGCAAGGACATGTTGAAAGTATTTATTCAACCCGATGGCTGACTGTCCATTACCTGTAGCACAATCCCAAGCTGATTTATGCTCTGGGCAAAGAGTGGCGAGATATTCAAATAATCTTGCAGGATAATTTGGTCGATATTTGGCGTAACTTACCGCCTGTGCTGAAAAGTGATCATGAAAAGACATTTTCTAATCCTTATAGCTTAAATAAACTCAACTAAGACTAGCAAACCTTTCGCCAAAGGTAAAATAATATACACCTTACAAAATCAAACCCCACTATGAAATCGAAACTCAACATCAGTTGACTCAATTAACTGCTTTTCTAGCCTTGCGATATTTTCCACCTGCTCTGAAATATCTATTTCAGAATATTTTTGGGCAAACTTTAAGTAAATCGTAAAATGGCGTTTCTCAGAAGCCAATAGTCCTTGATAAAATTTTGCCAATTCATCATCTAAATGTGGCGCAATTTTTTCAAAACGCTCACAAGAGCGTGCTTCCACAAAAGCACCAATAATCAGCGCATCAATAAACTTATCTTGTTTTGTTTCACGCATGCCCTTTCTAAGCCCTTCTGCATAACGAGAGGCCGAAAGATAACGATATTCAATACCACGTTTTTTCATAGCCATTAAAACCTGTTCAAAATGTCGCAATTCTTCCCGCGCAATTTTTGACATTCGCATCAAAATATCCATCTTATCATTATGGCGATACATAAAACTCATGGCAGCCGATGCCGCTTTTTTTTCACAATGGGCGTGATCTATAAGAAGAATTTCAGGATTCTGAAGCGCCTTTTCAACCCACGCATCTGGCGTTTTACAGGGTAAGAAATTTTGAATCTCTAAGGATTCATAATAATGTATTTTGGTCATTATAGTGTCTGGAGGCAAGAGATTATTTTAAACGCAATCATTATCATCAGAATCATCCTCATCACCATTGTTAATATCTAATGAATCAAGATGTGCTACTTGCACTTTTTCACGTCTAGATTTTTCAATGGTTTTGAAGTATTGTTCGTCAATGTCTTCAGTGACATAATGCCCATCAAATACAGAGGTTTCAAAGTTTAAAATTCTTGGATTTTCTGCTCGAACAGATGAAATTAAATCTTCTAATGATTGATAAAAAACATGGTCTGCACCAATCTCAGCAGCCACTTCTTTTTCACTACGCTCATAAGCCACCAATTCAGCTTTGGTTGGCATATCTATACCATACACGTTTGGATAACGGATAGGAGGTGCCGCGGAAACGATAGATACTTTGCGCGCGCCTGCTGATCGCGCCATTTCAATAATCAATTTAGAGGTATTACCACGAACGATTGAATCATCTACTAACAGGACATGCTTACCTTCAAACTCATGGCGAATAGTATTGAGTTTTTTACGAATGGATTTTTTTCTTTCTGCCTGTCCTGGCATAATAAAGGTACGACCCACATAACGGTTTTTAACAAAACCCTCACTATAAGGAACTTTTAATACCGATGAGATAGGCAGTGCCGCATGACGACCAGAATCTGGAACAGGGATCACGATATCAATATCATGATCCGGATATTCACGAAGAATACGCTCTGCCACTCTTTCACCCATTCTTAAGCGGGCACTGTAAACGTTCACCCCATCAATGATAGAATCAGGACGTGCAAGGTAAACAAATTCAAAAATACAAGGCGTCAAAGTCGTTTTCTTTGCACAGATATTTTTACTTACTTTTCCTTTCAAATCTATAAAAACAGCTTCGCCTGGCGCCACATCACCAATAAGCGTGTAACCTTCGCAGTCTAACGCCAAGCTTTCTGAGGCAAACATATATTCGCGCCCATCTTTGGAATCTTTATAACCCCAAATCAAAGGTCGAATACCATTAGGGTCTCTAAATGCAAACAACCCAGCACCCACAATAACGCCAACCACTGAATAGGCGCCTTTTACGCGTTGATTTAGTTTTTTTACCGCATTAAATAGAATTTCTGAATCAAAAGCAGCAATGGGAATATCTTGAACTTCAATCTCAGAAGCAAGCACATTCAAAAGGATCTCTGAATCAGAGTTTGTGTTTAAATGACGACGATCAACTGCAACAAGCTCGTCAAATAATTGTGGAGAATTCGTTAAATTGCCATTATGCACCAATGAAACACCGTAAGGGGAGTTCACGTAAAAAGGTTGCGCCTCAGCATCACTATCGCTGCCTGCTGTTGGATAACGGACATGCCCAATACCAATGTTGCCGTGTAAGCGGTTCATGTGTCGACTACGAATCACCTCTACCGCAAGCCCTTTACCCTTTCTCAAAGACATGTGATTGCCATCACATGTTAGAATGCCTGCCGCATCTTGACCTCGATGCTGCAACATGGTTAAAGCATCAAAAATCTGCTGGCTAACGCCATTAGGACCAATTATCCCAACCACTCCACACATATTTTCATCTCATTGTATGAATCTCTAAGCTGGTTATTTTATCAGATAATAGAACAGATGCCAGCAATTCCCACTAGAAGTGGCAAACTGCTTCTCGAGAGCAGAACAAAATTATTAGGCTATTCTTTGATAAAGATTACGCTTAGAAAAATTTTTTCCCTCATTTCAAAACTTCAAAGTTTTTACGCCCACGTAAATGCACCCATTTATGAGGATGATTGTGCTGTAAATTTGAAAGCTGAAATTCTTTTGATTTGAATCGACCTCTAAAAGCATAAATAAAATGTGGCAGCATAAGTACTATTAAAAATGAGGTGAGCAAGATAAACTCATATTCCATGCCATTTGATTTCCCAATCTGAGTTGGTGGAAAAAAATAAATCACGATAGAGAAGAATACTGCAGACAATCCAATAACGGGTATGACTACTTGCCCTACTTTACCTCCAGAAATACACGAGCATCAGTCCGATTGACCTACATGAAGTCATCAATCACCTAATATTTCAACCACAACAAAAAGTAGCATAAGGAGAATAGCATGATCAACCAAGAAAAATATCAAGCATACTAAAATTAGTCAAATCAGGAATGCCTAAAAATGAAGCATTGAGAATTCTGAGTGCAGCCTAATGAGAAGTAGAATCAACCTTCGCCTTAAAAGGAGAATTCAAGAGCTGAAGCAAGCAGGGATGCCAACATCATATTTTTTTCCATGTTGAATCATACTGCAAGGGTAGCTCGCTTTGCGACCAATGTGAATTTGCGACAGAACCGTTAAAGTAGCTCAGGCTTTGTTCACGTATTTGTAGACGCTAAGATGAAAAATGAATTGGTAGCTACAGCAGAGCTCGTATGTGTGAAAAGTTAATATCGGTGTTTGCATGCGGTGAAATAAACTGCTAGATTTAAGAGTAAGAATTCTTAATTGACAAGTGTAGTGCAATGAAACAAGTAATGCAGCCAGCCTCAAAAAGACAGATAAAATCTGTACCTTTTGCTGCGCATTTACTTTCTGTTTCAATCCTTCTTTCTCTGGCACTGCTAATCCTCCGCTTTGGCGGTCTATCTCTTTAATACTCAATAGTGCAGTCAATTTATATTTTTAATAGTTAATAATCAATATTAAATAAAGAGATAATAATATGAAGAAATTTAAACTAGTATTTATTGCTGGATTGGGGACTATGTTTGAATCCTTTGATTTTTACTTATTTAGCTTATTCGCTATTCAACTGAATTATGCTTTCTTTGGTAGCGTTAACAAACATTCAGTCCTGTGGATTTTTATTATTTTTGCAGTAGGCTACCTAGCTAGGATAAGTGGTGCTTTAATATTTGGATATTGGGGTGATAAACAAGGAAGGGTTCATTCCTTTAAGAAAACAATAGTCGTAATGGCTTTGAGTTCAATTGCTATAGCATACATACCTTCACATCAATACATTGGTGTCTTTGCGGTAGTATTTCTTATTGCTCTTAGGTTTATACAAGGAGTGTCTTTTGGTGGGGAAATGTCAGGCGCAGTCATCATTATCTCGGAAAAATATAAAAAGCATCAGCCGATATTCATTATGTGTATTAGCCTAATGGCAGCAGCAGGGGTTTTGCTAGCGCAAGGAACCTATACATTACTTTCAACATACATGTCACACGAATCATTTACACAATACGGCTGGAGAATTGCTTATATATTTGGTGGTCTTATGATATTCCACAGTTATTTTGCAAGAAAAAATATTGCTGAATCAGATGAATTTAAAAACAGTATTAAAAGAACAGAATATAAGAAGACAATAAAATCAATGTTCAGCAATTATAAGGTAGTTTTAATGTTAGGTATACTGACGTTGGCAGGAACTCAATTGTTTTGGGGATGTTTTATGGTTTATTTGCCAAGCCTCATATCATTAAAATATGCGAATCCTGACTTAACAGCAC
>CAUZSH010000076.1:0-7200 GCA_963582935.1 Gammaproteobacteria bacterium | reverse complement strand
CTGGTGTATGACGAAGCTACTAAGAAGTATGCCTGGCGTTATGCTTGAGTCGGTTGGCTTTGATGGCGATCATGTCCATATGATAATGGTTATTCCACCAAAATATAGTATTTCAGATGTGATGCGGGATCTTAAAAGCCAGTCGACGGTATGTTTACGAAATAAATTCAGTTGGTTAAAAGATGTATATTGGAAAGAAAATGTTTTTTGGTCGCCAGGATTTTTCGTCAGTAGCGTAGGCGTTGATGAAGAGGTTATCCGCAAATATATCGAGCACCAAGGGAAAGAGGATTCAGGTCAGATCGAATTAGATCTGTAATTGGGCAAACGTAGTTATGCAGCGGCTACGCCGCCAAGCACCACGGACCAGGTCCGTGGGAATCTATTAAATTAAAGTGCTGTTAACTCTATAATTTAGTTGAAAATTTTTGTTTTACTAAGTTTTCTAAGGAATCATTCCATTTTTTATTTCAAAATGACGACACTCTATGTCAGACATAAACGTTTGAACATCTTTCTTGTAAATACTAGTCATAAAGGTTTGCGCCTTGAGCGACATAAGTTGATCTAAGAATTGTGCTAAAAAATGTTGGTCTAACTCTGACGTAATATCATCGACCAAGTAAATGCAGGGCGTATTGTGCTCAGTTGAAAATAAAATGCCTTGTGCGAGCTTCAACATGCAAATGAATAATTTTTGTTGTCCTCGTGAAAGAATATCTTGGGCAGGAAGTCCATTAGACTTTATTTTTAAATCAGCACGATGAGGACCATGGTGGGTAATGCCAAAACGTTTGTCTTGCTCATAGTTTTTCTTGAGTAGATCGATAAGCTCAACACCTTTTACCCAACCTCGCGTATATTCAATTTCAATAGAGAGCTCAGATATGAAATCCTTGAGTAAAGATTCAATGATTGGAATGAGTTTCTCAACATAATTTTTACGCTGTTGATCTAAAATATGTGATTTGTCAGATAAATCTTGATCCCATGCAAGCATCATTGCTGAAGTATAACCTTGTTTCAGAGCAGCATTTCGTTGCTTAATCAGCCTTTTTACAGATTGCCATGTTTGGTGAAAAGCAGGCTGACTATAAAAAGCGCCCCAGTCGATGAGTCGACAACGTTGTTGAGTACCAGCCTTAAGTAGTGTTAGGCTTTCAGGGTTAAATAATTGTACCGGCAAAAGTTTGGTTAAAGCAGAATGGCTTTTTTCATTATCATGATTCAGACGAACGGTTCCTTTTCCTGAACGTTGTTTTTGCAGTGCAATGATTTGTTTGCCTTCTTGAGTTTGTAGTTCGGAAAATAGATTGAAGTCAGGTTGCTCATGCTGAATCACGCGTGCGAGTTGACTGCTTCGAAAAGAGCGTCCCATGGAAAGGAAATAGATCGCTTCAATAATGGATGTCTTGCCCGAACCATTCAAGCCTGAAATCAGATTTAAATGTTTATTCAAAGACAAATCACATTGTGAGATGTTACGAAATTGATTTATTTTTAAAGTAGATAGGTACATTTAGAGGGTGTTTGAGCGGGCTATTCGCATTTGAATTTCAGATCTACTTTAAAGTTTGCACTGTTGTTTGGGCCAGGAACATAGGCGTTACTATTCATATTGACAATTTGAGTTGCCATGGTAAGTGTTTCTTTGGCGGATTGATCCATTCCACCTTGATAGACACTTTCGTGGGAAAGAACAATGGCTGATTGGTGCCGTGCTTGACAGGTTTCATTTGCTTTTTTCATTGCACCATTTAGGGCGCGGCTACTGGATGAGGAGGTTGCGATGACAACATAAATATTATTCCCCTGAGGCAAGAGGGTTGTTGGCACGGTTGAACAGCCAGAGATAAATATGGTGAGTCCAATGAAGCCAAGAATGACGGTGATTTTTTTCATGGTGAAACCCTGAGTGTCTATGATAATATAATAAGCGTACATATATGCCATTATATCAGCTCAAGAGGGAAGTGCTATGCCATTATCTAAATCTGTGCCAAGAAGGCAGGTGCACGAACGAAAAATTAATTTTGAAACGTTTTTACGACAGGATGGACTGTGGGATATTGAGGCGCATATGACAGACACTCGGATGCATGAAATTACCAGCGATTTTTATCCTAAACTCGAAGCAGGCAAGCCCTATCATGATATGTGGGTGCGCTTAACTTTAGATAGTACAATGGAAGTCAAAGCGATTGAGGTGGTGATGGATCGAGCTCCTTTTGGTCAATGCCCAAAAATTGTCGGTAATTATCAAAAACTGATGGGTGCTCGGATTGGCAATAAGTGGTTGAGACGTGTGGTTGAAGCAGGGGGCGGCTGTTCTGGTTGTACGCATATCAATGGGATTTTGCAATATATGGGAAATGTGGCTTTTCAAGGGATCATGACGGAGCTTACTAGTACAAATCAAGGTTATCCAGTTTTGGTGACCGAAGCACAAGTGGCGGAGACTTTGATTAATAGTTGCCATAGTTGGGAAGCCTCGACGGCTATTGTGAGGGAATATTTACCGAGTTTTCACCAGCCAAAGCAATAATATAGCAATGAATCTTTCTGATGTGAGTTGCTTTTACCATGGGTAGCGCCTATAAAAAAACATAAGAATATTACACCGAGACACACTGCTGAATTATGGATAGGCTATTAGATTTTTTTAAGACACATAATATTTCATTGTCGCAACTGATGATTGTGGGAATCATTTTGTTAGTGAGCATCGCAATAGATGTCTTAATTCGTTTGGTTTTTAGACATTATGAAAAGACAATTCATCACTCGAAAACGATTAAGATGTTGTTTTATTTGTCATTTAATAAGCCATTACGACTGGTGACGATTGTTCTTGGTCTCTATTTTATTGCCATGCATGTTTCGATGTGGTTTAAGCTCACAATTTTTTTCGACCATATTGTAACGCCTGCCTGTAAACTTGGATTGGCATTTGCTTTGTTTATGTTGATGAATATATTTTCATCACGCGTGAAAAAACACTTGATTGTGAAAGAAACTCGGACAGATGGCGGATATAACAATTTTGCCAAAGTTGAGCAAATGCATAAACTTGCCCAAGCCCTGACGATTATCATTATGATTTTTGTTATTGCGGCAATCCTTGGTCTTAAAGTTGGGCAGGGTGTCGCATATTTAGGCGGAGGCTTGGCAATCACTGCCTTTATCTTTAAGGATACGATTTCGAATGTTTTTGGTGGTTTGGTTATTTATTTGGACAGCCCTTATGCTGTGGGTGATTGGATTTATACCATAGACGGTAAAATTCAAGGCACAGTTGAAAAAATCAGTTGGCGTCTGACGCATATTAGAGCCTTTGATAAAAGGTTGATTCTCACACCAAATAATTTATTAATTACACAAGCAGTTGTAAATGCCTCAAGGATGTCAAATCGTCGAATATTGCAATATATTGGTTTGAGGTATGATGATTTTGATAAATTTGAAGTCATTCAAAAAGACATTTATACTTATCTTGGCGCGCATCCAGATATCGACCATAATTGTTTAACCCTTGTCAATGTGATTAATGGTAAAACAGATATGGGTTCGATGACAGAAAGCTTTTTCGGCAGCTCGTCTATAAATTTTCAAGTGTATACTTTTACGAAAGTGACAAACTGGCTTAAATTCCAAGCCATTCAAGATAAGATTATGATGCAGATAGGGCGAATTATTTATAGTCATGGTGCTGAAATTGCTTTCACCACTACCACGCTAGATATTCCGAAAGAAGTTCAGATCAAGACATCAAAACTACCAGTCTAGATTTTTGGATGCAATTGCGATGTGGCAACAGATTAAATTGCAACAATAAAGTTTAGGGAATGTAAAAAATAATCCGTTTTAGCGAGGAATGCTACTGTCTAAATGTAGCATTAAACAAAATCATCTGAAAACTTTGTGCAATCTTAACTCAATATTTCGTATACTGAAGGCCAAATAATTCAGTAAGTGTAAAATTTGTGACATTAGAATATAGCAATAATCAATTATTTCAACTTCACACTGATTATCAACCTGCAGGCGATCAACCTAAAGCGATTGAAGGGTTGGTGAAAGGACTCAAAGATGAACTTCGACATCAAGTTTTACTGGGTGTGACAGGGTCGGGTAAAACCTATACTATTGCAAATGTGATTGAGCAGGTACAGCGCCCGACAATTATTTTAGCGCATAATAAAACACTTGCCGCTCAATTATATTCTGAAATGAAACAATTTTTCCCGAAAAATGCCGTTGAGTATTTTGTTTCTTACTATGACTATTATCAGCCTGAGGCTTATGTGTCAGCCTCCGATACTTATATCGAAAAAGATGCTTCCATTAATGAACACGTAGAGCAAATGCGTTTATCGGCGACGAAAGCCATTCTTGAGCGTAAAGATGTGATTGTGGTGGCAACCGTTTCTGCAATTTATGGCTTGGGTGATCCCGAGCAATATATGGAAATGTTATTGCATCTGAAAGTTGGGGAAGAGCTTGATCAGCGGATGACTTTATTGCGTTTGGCAAATATGCAATATACCCGTAATGAATTAGACTTTTCCAGAGGGACTTATCGTGTTCGAGGAGAAGTGATTGATATATTTCCAGCGGATTCTGAGAAATATGCCTTAAGAATTGTGTCTTTTGACGATGAAATTGAAGATCTATATTATTTTGATCCATTAACAGGGAAAAAGTCACATGCTACACATCGTGCGACCATTTTTCCAAAATCACATTATGTTACGCCCAAAGAGCGTATTATTCTTGTCACGGATATGATTAAAGATGAGTTAAAAGAACGCCTGACTTTCTTGAGAGATGAAAATAAATTAGTCGAGGCGCAAAGGTTAGAGCAGCGAACGCTATATGATATTGAAATGATGCGAGAATTGGGTTACTGCACTGGCATTGAAAACTATTCTCGATTGTTGTCAGGGCGTGCTGAAGGAGAGCCACCGCCGACTTTGTTGGATTATTTGCCCAAAGATGTTTTAGTGGTGATGGATGAATCTCATGCTACGATTCCACAGTTTGGTGGTATGTATAAAGGAGATCGTTCTCGAAAGGAAAACTTGGTGAATTATGGTTTTAGATTGCTTTCCGCTTTAGATAATCGACCTTTACGCTTTCATGAGTTTGAGGCTTTGGTAAGCCAAGCAATTTATGTGTCAGCGACACCTTCAGTTTATGAAGCAGAGCATACTCAAAACACGGTGGAGCAAGTGGTGAGACCCACAGGTTTATTAGACCCGATTGTGGAAATTCGCCCAGTGGTGACTCAAGTTGAAGATGTTATGTCTGAGATTAAAAAGACCGTGGCGAAAGATGAGCGAGTGATTATTACCACATTGACCAAACGTATGGCAGAAGATTTAACAGATTACCTCAGTGAACATCATGTAAAAGTGCGTTATCTGCATTCAGATGTGGAAACGGTTGAAAGAGTGGAAATTATTCGAGATTTACGATTGGGTACTTTTGATGTTTTGGTGGGAATTAACTTATTACGTGAAGGCCTAGATATGCCTGAGGTCAGTCTGGTGGCAATATTTGATGCGGATAAAGAAGGATTTTTACGTTCTGAACGCTCATTAATTCAAACGATTGGACGTGCTGCGCGAAACGTGAATGGTCGGGCAATACTTTATGCAGAGGTGATCACGAAATCTATGCAAAAAGCGATTGATGAAACTAATCGTCGGCGTAAGATTCAAGAAGCTTATAACCAAGAGCATGGCGTTACGCCAAAAACGATTCGAAAACGTGTGGATGATATGCTAGATTTTGCGCCTGAGAAACAAAAGCAAAAAGCTCGAAAACGCACAAAAGCTACCGATGTGGATATTGACACGATTGTGGGCTTGAATGAAGCAACTCGGGTGATTAAAAAACTTGAAAAACTGATGCGAGAGCATGCGAGAAATTTAGAATTTGAAAAGGCAGCGACACTGCGTGATCAAGCGACTGAAATTAAGCAAAAATTTTTATTAGGGCATTAGTATGATTGGATTATTGATTGGCGTCATTTCAGGCTTTCTTTGGGGCTTGAATGATGTTTTTACGAATTTATTGAGTTTGCATATTCAAATTGAAGATGTGCATACTGTGATTATATTTGCTTTATTTTTGGCGCTTTTACAGGATTTGTTTTCTTGCTTCGGGATTATGAACTATCACAAAATACAAGGTGAATTTAAATCGAAGTTGAATCAAAGCAAAGTGATATTTTGGATTATTTTGATCGCAGCAATTTGTGCGGGACCATTAGGTATGGTTGCAGGAATTATGGGAATTACTTATGCTGGCCCCGTATATGCAGGGGTCATCACGGCTTGTTATCCTGTGGTGGCTTTGATTTTAGCAATCAAGATTCTAGGTATTAAGCCGACAAAACTTAAGGTCTTTGGTATTATTTTATCTATTATTGCAGTGATGAGTATTTCTATTGAGGGGTTGGATGCAGGCAGACGTCCAGAGGTATTGTTGGGAATGGGGTTTGCGGTTATTGCCATGTTCGGCTGGGGGTTGGAATCCGTGATGTTTGCATTGGCAAGTGAGAAAGTAAGTTTAAAGCCCTCATGGATTTTAGGTATTCGGCAAATGGTTTCCGCAACCTCTTATTTGATTATATTAGCGATTTATTTGGCTATAAATGGAGATGAGGTGCTATCCGTGGTGTCTCAAATGAATGTGTGGTGGTTATTGTTTGCATGTATCGTCAGCGCTTCTTTCTCTTACCTGACTTATTATAATGCCATTAAAAAAATTGGCCCGAGTTTGGGGACTGTCTTTAATGCAACGTTTATCTTTTGGGCTGCCATCATCGGTGCTTCGATAGGAATTTCTGTTTTGAGTGAGTTCTTTTGGGCTTGGGCTGTGTTATTAATTATGGGTATCTTTCTATCTACGAGAGAAGGTAAGGTCATTTACCATATTAAGAAAACGCAGTGATAACTTCTTCCGGAAGCCGTGTTGGTCTACGGGTGGTTAAATTGACACAAACATATACGGATTGTGCTTTGGCAAGTAAAGTGTGGTCATGTTTGCGATAGACTTCAAAATAACGGACAGCACTGGTTTTTCTTAAGCTTCCAACCCAAGTTTTGACAATGACTGACGTATCCTCTAGGTGGGCAGGCGTATGATAATCAACCTCATTGCGTTTCACCACAATCATAATGTTTAGGCGAG
>CAUZSH010000075.1:0-7866 GCA_963582935.1 Gammaproteobacteria bacterium | reverse complement strand
GGCTGGGAAATACCTTCCAGCTTCCAAAGGTCGAAGCGCTACGCACAATCTCTCAATGGAGCCGAAAGGCAGCCCTTCTGAGGACTACTCGACCTCGGCTTCGCCTCTCCCTGTCTCGCAGCGAGATAAGAAATTACTAAAAATATCTCGTAAAGCAAATGACAATCCAAATGTAAATGCACTGATAATAAATGCGATGGATGAAGCACTAAACCCCAGAGAACTTACTGCCATCACAATACCAATGATCAGCCCCGTGTAACGGCAACCAATAGTTATGGCATCCTTAGAACCTTGATCAATACGCGTGTAAGGAAAAACTTTTTTATGTATAATACACAGCGACAAATTGATATAAAAAAACAGGTGGTTATAAGATAGTATTTTTATTGTCTTCTAGAAAAATAACATAGGTATTGGTTGGTTGGATTATTTTTTGTAAATTTGGCTAAAGTGTAAATTCTGGACAAAACAGCCACGTAATGATCAAAATTTACGCTTTCAAAAATATTGTTTGGTAAAAAATGGACAAAAATATGCAAATAGATCGCAATTTACGGCTCTAATGGCAGATTTATCCAGGATTTACACTTTAGCCCATCTATTCATTGTTATTTTCAATCTCACTGCAAACAATATGTGCTATGTTCAAAGCAAAAACCAGTACGAGAGAGCCTATGCCGACAGTTAAATTAAACATGACTACTCCTTAGCCTGCATTGGATTTGTAAATATTTACGTGCCCTACTTTTTTCGTTTTCGATTACGCAATGCTCGTTCAGCTTCTTCAGCTGGAGCTCAATACCGTTTGAGCAAGCGTTAAATATTATCATGTTAGATGTCTCCTGATGTACTTGAACACTAAATCATATTAGCAAACAAACATTAAGGTTATATTAAAAGAAATGGATTTGGGTCTATCTGCGTTTTAAGGTGAGTATTCGCGCGCATCGTGAACGACGATTCGCATCGACCGTGAACGGTTTTATGGGCGGTTTAAGGATACAATTGCGAAAAACATCTTAGGCTGATTTTTTTATGTTTTCCAAATACTCATTTGGAGTGTAATACCCCAAAACAGCTTTAGGGTGATTATTTCAAAATCCAAGCTGAAAATTTACGCCCTTTAATCTTACCATTTTGGATCAAAGCATGTACCTTATCTATCACATCACGCTCAATAGCCACATAGCTTTGGCGGTCATAAACGGCAATTTTACCCACTTGTTTACCTACAATACCTCGTTCACCGGTTAAAGCACCCAAAATATCGCCTGGGCGGACTTTATCTTTTTTCCCACCCTCAATCACCAACGTAATATTAGGTGGCAACATTCTGAAATTTTTATTTTCACTTAACCGACTCACATCCTCAAAAACCCGAGCATCATTTTGATAATCGCCCACCTTGTGTGCATCACGACCAGAATAAAGGGTCACCGCAATACCCACTTCGCCTGCACGCCCTGTCCGACCAATTCGATGGGTATAGGTCACCTCATCATGTGGTAGATCATAATTCACCACCATTGCCAGCTCTTTAATATCCAATCCTCTTGCTGCCACATCTGTTGCAACCAAAACAGAGCAGCTTTCATTTGCAAACTGCACGAGGACATCATTACGTTCATATTGTTCAAGATCGCCATGTATTGCTAAGGCATCAATGCCATGTTTATGAAGATGGTCTGCAATATCTTGTGCTTGAGATTTCATATTGGTAAAGACAATGACATTTCTGGGTTGATAGTGAGAAAATATTTTATTTAAAGCTGAAAGTTTGTCATTAGGCATTGTTTCATAAAAATATTCTGTAATTTTATTTGCCGCTTCACTGGAGGTTGTCTGTATGTTTATGGCTTCCTTTTGTATTGAAGCACTTAATGATACGATTTCCTCTGGATAGGTTGCTGAAAAAAGAAGTGTTTGACGATTCTTTGGCGCATAAGAAATAATACGCTCAATATCATCAATAAAGCCCATATCAAGCATGCGATCAGCTTCATCCAATACCAGTGACTCCAAGTTTTCCAAAGAAAGAGAGCCTTTATCTAAATGTTTAAGTACCCGTCCTGGTGTCCCAACAATAATATGTGCTTCATGATGCAGTGAACCCAGCTGCGGTCCAAATGCCACACCTCCACACAAAGTCAGTATTTTTACATTATGCGCAGCTCTGGCTAATTGGCGTAACTCTTTCGCAACCTGGTCAGCCAATTCTCGTGTTGGACAAAGTACCAATGATTGAACCCTAAACTTTTTAACGTCTAGTTTATTTAAAACACCAATCCCAAATGCCACAGTTTTACCACTCCCTGTTTTTGCCTCCGCAATGACATCTTTATTTTTCAAAATATGGGGCAGACTTTCCGCTTGAACTGGCGTCATGGATTTAAATCCAAGCTCATTGAGGTTATACAGCATTGGTTTTGATAGTGGGAGTGTTGAAAAGCTATTCGTGTTCATATTGGTTCTTTTGTAAAATGGTGACGGTGTATTATAACACTAATTTGAAGCTATTATCTAACCCTAAGCCCCTTCCATACCAAAACCACCGCTGGCAATAATAGTAAAGTTAGTATTGTTGCGCTCACCATTCCTCCAATCGCCACGCCTACTACTTCTTGGATATCTTGAATATTCAAGGCATAACGTGCTGCCTTTTTACGATCAATATCAATATTAATATTAATATACCGACCGCCCACAGCACGATCCGCATAAACAGATGTGGTATTTGGTACATTATTTAACACCTTCTCAAGCTCAGAGCCAATTTTTTGAATCTCATCCAGTGAGCTGCCAAATAAGCAATCCAGAGATATGTGATGGCTTTATATACACTACTCATTTTCTTACGTTTTTCCAGTCTCGGCTTATACTCTGCACCATAAAAATGCTCAAGTATGTTGATGTCATTTATAAAGAATAGCCTATTTTAAAAAAGAATCCACCTAGCTACAGTTTCAGCTTACGTAATCTTGAGGCAACCAAAACCACCGTAACAGAAGAAGCTGCCATTGCCGCCGATGCCACAATAGGGCTTAATAAAATACCCCATAAAGGATAAAAAATACCCGCCGCGACAAAAATTCCTAAAGTATTATAGATAAATGCGCCAAATAAGCTTTGCTTAATATTGCGCATTGTGGCTTTCGATAAATGGATCGCTTTATGAATACTATTCAAAGAGCTACTTGCCAGCGTAACATCCGCGCTTTCAATCGCCACATCCGTACCTGAACCAATTGCAAAGCCCACATTCGCTTGTGTTAGCGCTGGCGCGTCATTGATTCCATCGCCCACCATACCCACTCTTTCACCTTGTCCTTGAAGTTTCTCAATATAAGCGGATTTGTCTTCGGGCATCACTTCAGCATATACCGTGCTGATACCAACTTGGCGGGCAATCGCATTTGCTGTCAATTCATTATCACCTGAAATCATTGCCGTTTTTATCCCTAATGCCTGCAAATCCTTAATAGCTGATTTTGAGCTCTCTTTAATAGGGTCTTTCACGGCAAAAAGTGCCATAAATTTACCCTCTATTGCAACCAATACTGGGGTGGCTCCCTCATTGGCATAATGGTCCACCATCTTTAAAGCCTCTTGGCTTAAATCAACGGCATTCTCGATCATTAGCTTTGTATTCCCCAAAATGATTTTTTTGCCCGCCACAACCGCAAGTACACCTCGTGCGGAAACCGCATTAAAATCCTTCACCTCATATCCTTTGGCATCATTATTCGTAAAATCACTTAGCGCCTGAGCCAGCGGGTGTTCCGAGCGAGATTCAATGGCATTGACATAGGCATTAATGTGGGCATTTGTATAGGAATTGGCTTCGACATTATCATCTTCGGCATAAAAGCTATTGGTCACACTCGGCGCGCCCTCTGTAATCGTGCCAGTCTTATCAAAAACAATATATGTCAACTCACTTGCCGACTGTAAAGCCTCACCATTACGGATCAAAATACCATATTCTGCAGATTTCCCTGTGCCAATCATCATCGCAATCGGCGTACCCAATCCCAACGCGCAAGGGCATGCAATCACCAATACTGCAATCGCGGCCGTCACCGCATGAGGGATACTAAAAAAGGACCATACAATAAAAGTTACAATGGCAATCAAAACCACAATAGGTACAAAAACTGCAGTAATTTTATCAACCAACCGCCCAATCGCAGGCTTTGAAGCTTGCGCACTGCGCACTAGTTTCACAATTTTAGCCAACGCCGTTTCATCATTAGCCGTTGAAACGCAAACATCTAAGCTACCATTTTCATTTAACGTACCCGCAAAAACTTCGCCTTCTTCTTTTTTTGAAACGGCCAAAGGCTCCCCAGTCAGCATAGATTCATTGACTCGTGAATGACCTGAAATCACAACACCATCTACAGGAATTTTATTTCCAGGATAAATCCGAACAATATCTCCCAAACTCAAATGTGCAACTGGCACTTCTATTTCAACATCATTCTTAATCACGACTGCACTGTTCGGTTGTAGCCCAATCAATTTTTGAATTGCCTGAGACGTTTTGCCCTTTGCCTTTGCTTCCAACGCATTACCGAAATTTAGGAATGCTAGAATTAATACCGAAGTGTCCAAAAATATATTCAGCATACTGTGGGGCAATAAAGCGGCAAAGATAATGACGATCGCTGAATAAATCCAAGCAGCCCCAGTACCCAAAGCCACCAACGTATCCATATTTGAAGAAAAATGTTTTAGTTGCTGCCAAGCGCCCACATAATAATGCTTGCCACTGTAAACCATAGTTGCCAGCGCTACCAATAACATTACGACCCAAAACAGATGAGGCGAAACCCCAATTAAACCTCTGTCTCCCGTTGCAATATTTGGCAGAATAGACCATTTTATTGACAACATATCTAACGCCATCAAGCCGAAACCCACAATGGCAGCCACCGCCGCACGCTGATAACTTTTTTTAATTTCTATTTCATTTTTTTCAGCAACATTTTCAGTTGAAACATCCTCATCTAAAATAATGCCAGGATAACCAATCTCTTTTAATGCAAAGAGAATCTCTGAAAGTTGTGCACTTCCTTCAACCCTAACGGTCTTATCCAGCAAATTCACATCAACCGATTGTAATCCCTGGATCCCACTAAGGGCTTTTTCAATTTTTGCAATACAACTCGCACAACTCATGCTTTCAATCAAAAGCGCAATGTGCTCAGACTTTCCTGATGATTTTGGTTGCACCGTATGACCAATAGATTTTAATTTCGTAATAATTTCATCATTAATGCCACCGGTCACAAAAACATTACTGCCCAACAGGTCAACTTCAACACCTTCAACCCCCTCTAAAGGCTTTAAGGCATCCTCAATCTTCTGGATACAACTAGAGCAATGCATATTATCAATGTGATATTCAACTTGATTTGTCATATTTTTATCCCTTTGGCTTACATGTAAATATTGACATATTTATCATCATAGCCCACCATTAACCTTAATGTAAAGGTTTAGGTATGAATAATGATTACTATTGGAAAATTAGCACAAGTAACGAATTTGACCAATGTTACTATTCGGCATTATGAAAAAATGGGGTTACTCAATAATGTACAGCGGAGTAAGGGTGGATATAGACAATACTCATCTAGTGATATAGAGCGCTTACAGTTTATTGATAATGCAAAAAAAATTGGGCTCTCATTAGAGGAAATTAAAAACATTTTACACATCCAAGATAACAATCTCTCGAGCCAATTAGTCAAAGATGAAGTTGAAAATCAAATCAACCTCGTTAATCATAAAATTAAATCTCTCCAATCACTGAAATCGGCACTTGAAGAGATGAATCAACTTTGCGATCGCTGCGAGACAGGGAGAGGCGAAGCCGAGGTCGAGTAGTCCTCAGAAGGGCTGCCTTTCGACTCCATTGAGAGATTGTGCGTAGCGCTTCGATCGTTGGACGCTGGAAGGTATTCCACAGCCCGTCAAGCCATATACGCAGTACTGGCTTTCAAAAACAGAACTATAGCCCTGTTTTTTGGAAGATCGGTACGGAGGTGGGCGTCTGAGGCAGAACCATCTGCGAGGGTAGTGATTCGATTTTGGCAGGAGCCAAAATCTATTATGAACGACCGAGCAACACGCGGTAAAAGTGAAGCAAAAGATTGCCCTATTTTAAATTCGATAAAAAAACACCGTAACCTGATATTTTCTACTATGTCATACATACCCTGATTTATGTGAACATGTTACTGTGTATTTCATACTGGCAATGGAGCGAATATGAAACAATGCAACATAGAACTGATCACCACGATTTTAACATGATCATGCCATTAGATTCTGATAATAACTCTTTCCATAGCTATCCGAACATTCGTTTAACAAGGTGGTTACAGGCAGCCTATATGGCTAAAATGCAAAAACGCCGCTCCTCATCATTTATTGTTCGCATTTTTAAAGAAGTCTTATTTCGCGCCTTTGTCATTAGAAGGCATCGTAAGAAAATTAGCCAATTTCTAGGCTATTATCGAATCATTGATCCAATATCGCCCCTTGATAAAGAAGTCTTACTACAAGTGATGAAACATAATGCCTACAGTGGCTACATTACTTTTTTACGTAAATCGAAAGTAGTGACGGTTGCCGATATGTTTAACCTTATGCGAAAAATCAGTGTCGAAGATAAACATGAAGAGCTAATGAGTATGATTAATACAAAAGCTTATGTCAAACGTCGAAAATCAACGATCAAAGGGGTCAAAAAATAAATAACCTTTACATGGGAATACACTTATGAAAAAAATCTTGGATAGGATCTCTTCCGCTACAAACACTACGAAAGAAAGCTTTATTAAAATTAAAAATATCTTTTCCATCGAAAGTGCAAACTCCAAAGAAGTACTCACAACTTATGGGAAATACCTTAGCGGAGATGCGACTAAAAATGAAATGGAAACCGCAAACCAAAAATTCCGAGAATTGCTAAAAGCGATAGGTTTAGGCTCTCTGTGCATTATCCCTGGAACCGTTATCACCCTTCCCGTCATCCTCATCGCTGCCCGAAAAATTGGCATCGATCTTTTGCCAAAGTCATTCTATGACGAATTTCCAAATTTAAAGTCTAAAAAATAATTCTTCCGGCAAGAGGCTAATCCCATATAGCACTACGTTGTCCGCATGAGACCCATCAACTCTTTACGCAACAAGACTCTCAGATGCTTTGACTTGAATATAATTTACGGATTATGGTACTTATATATCCAAACGGATGCCTATGCAGGCTATAATCAGCTGTTTAAAGAAGGCGAAAGAGTTTCCGATGCCCGCCGCAAATTCACAGATGTGTTAAAATCCCTCAGTAAAAAGCGTAAAATACACATGCTGAGAGCATTATCAAAATGATTGGAAAGCTATATAAAATTGAGAAATATTGCTTAGAAATTCAACTTTCCCATGACGAGAAAAAACGTTACCGGTTGGAAAAATCAAAACCTATACTTGATAAGATCAAAAAACACCTTGAAGAGCTACAACCTAAAACGCCACCGCAGAGTCTGCTAGGCAAGGCTGCTGCCTATACGCTCAATAATTGGGCTCAACTGACCAATTATTTGAAAGATGGCTGCATCCCAATAGACAACAACCCAGCCGAAAGGAAAATAAGGCCTTTTACAATTGGGCGCAGGAATTGGACATTTTGTGGAAACACCAAAGGTGCTGAAGCTAGTGCTAACCTATACAGCCTGATTGAAAGTGCCAAGCTTTATAACCTCAAGGTTTTTGACTATCTTAAGTTTGTATTTGAGAATATTGCCACAGCTAAGAGCGCCAAGGATTTTGAATCGCTCACACCTAAATACGCTCATG
>CAUZSH010000074.1:0-7969 GCA_963582935.1 Gammaproteobacteria bacterium | reverse complement strand
CGTTTTTGAAAGCCAGTACTGCGTATATGGCTCTACGGGCTGGGAAATACCTTCCAGCTTCCAAAGGTCGAAGCGCTACGCACAATCTCTCAATGGAGCCGAAAGGCAGCCCTTCTGAGGACTACTCCACCTCGGCTTCGCCTCTCCCTGTCTCGCAGCGTTTTCATTTAGGTGGTCATTAACAAATGTGCAAATAGCGTCGTAGCCAGTTGCCAAAATAACACTTTGTTCATTTAATTGAGACGAAGTATATTCAATCCCAAAGTTGTAATTTTGATTACATTTCTCAAAAGACTCTTTGTCATACAGCTTGGATGAAAAAAATAAAATCTTCATAATATCTCTTACCTCTAATTCTTATGATATCGCTAATCCGAATAAGTTTTATACTGACATCACTTTATTCTGCACTGATATTTTGCTTGTGTCCACGCCTCTTCTAGCTGAATTATATTTGCATCTTCGACAGGCATATTTTGAGATTCCAGGATAGATTCCAATGCACGAAAACGGCCTTCAAATTTACGACAAGACTGACGCATAACTTGCTCTGGGTCTTCTCTTAAGTGTCGAATAAGGTTCACGCAAGAAAACATCACATCACCCACCTCATCCAAAACCGCCATTTTATCATTTTGAGTGAAGGCTTCCTCTAATTCAATCACTTCCGACTTAAGTTGAGTAAGCACTTCCGATTGTTTTTCCCAGTCAAATCCAACACTTGCTACACGAGTTTGTAGCTTTTTTGCAATAGAAAGTGCAGGTAAATTATAGGCGATATCATTCAAAATACTTTCTGTGTTTCCGATATTATGCTGCACTCTTTCTTGCTTTTTAATCGTTTCCCACTGTTTTTCTAAATCACTCACAGATAAGTTATTTTGTTTAGCAAAAACATCTGGATGACGATCAATTAGCTTTTGTTTTAGATGTTGGACCACTCCTTTAAAATCAAAGTTTCCCGATTCTTCTGCAATACGAGAATAAAAAATAACTTGATTCAATAAATCCGCAACTTCTCCTTTTAACTCACTATAAGCACCTCGTTCGATCGTATCAGCCACTTCATAGGCTTCCTCTATTGTGTGAGGTGTAAGTGATTGATAAGTTTGCTTTTGGGTCCATGCACATCCTTTTTCGGGATCACGCATTTGTGCCATGACATCAACTAACTCGGTAATTTCTTTTTCTAATGACATATTCCAAGACTACCATTTATCTCGCAGCGCTCTTAAAACCTTAAAAGCCTCAAGCCCTGAATCTAATGTATTAATCCCTGCTTTTATTGCTATTTTTGCAACCACGCTTGCTTCATTTACTTGCAGAAATAAATTATATTGAAGCTCATCTTGAAGCGTTGAAACCGATCTTGTTTCAGGTGTTTGTTTATCTAATCTTTCTAGCCATGTGGCGGCAATTTTATTTTCTGAATCAATATCCTTTGTAAATGCTAAGTTGGTTTGAAAATAATCATGTGCCGGATAAATACAGGTATTATCTGGCAACCTCGCAATCTGGCTCAAAGACAGATAAAGCGCCTTCACATCAGCGCTTGTAGCACGCACATTGCCCACTCCCGCATTAAAGATAACATCACCACAAACTAAATAACTATCATCCTCTGAATAAAAGCAAATATGTCCTTTTATATGCCCCGGAGTCGCCAACACTTTCAACGTTATATCCTCGGCAAAAGAAATCATTTCTCCATCTTCTAAAGCGATATCCATGTGAGGCACGTCATTTTGATTTGAAATATGAGCATATATTTTCGCACCCGTTAACTTAGAAAGTTCCAATGCGCCTTGATAATGATCAAAATGTTCATGGGTCAGCAATATTGCCACAATCTTTTTCTGTGCCTTTTTTGCTTGCTCAATCGCTTGTAAGGGATCAAAAGGATCCACCACAACAGCAATATCCTCCACAGAGCTTACAATCAGATGATTATAGTTTTGGAAAGGATTATCGACATACCATCTAATAACCTGTGACATGTAACTCCTTTTATCCTTTTAGCGTATCTAGCGCTTTCTTTTCATACTCTGCTGCTAACGTGTGCATGCTTTTTTCAGCACACACCTCAGATAAGAGCATGTAAGTTCTTGCGCAGGCTTTTTCTGACAAAATCCTATTTAAGGCTTCCTCGGCTTTGGCAAAATCTTTTGCCGCAATGGCCGCTCTGGCATATAAATGTAATTGGCGATGCGTAAGCTTTGGTGAATGTTTTGAAATCCACGTATTCATTAGCGTAAAGGCTTGCTCATCTGAACGATGTGGGTTTGTCGCATAAATTTCAAATAAAACATCATCCCAGACGTCTAACATCAATTTTTTGAGCAAGGTACTAGCTTTTCCATGTTCTTTCAGCGAGTATAAACCATGGATATAGGCATCCACGACTTTATGTTGTTTTTTAATCTTTCTTGGAATGCTTTCCCACACATCATTAAAAGAAAGTTGTGAGATTTTACGAGCATTATTTAATAAACCGATATAACAAACTGATAAATAATCATTATAGGATTTTTGCACTAAATGCATCTTGCTCATTTTAGGAAGTAGCTCGTTTAATGAGACATAATCCTGAACTTTGATATAAAGGTTTGCAAGCGCCTCATAAATAACGCTAGGCTGTTTTGATCTCTTGGCAGTTTTTAGCAATATCAACTCTGCTTCTTGGTATTTTTGCTCGGCAATCAATGCTTTGGCATATAACCAGCCACAAATCTCATTATGGATAAATTTGTCATTACTTTTAGCATATGCTTTTACGATAAGGTCATAGTTACCTAGCTCGTAAGCGGCTTTTAATTTTAGTATCTCAGACTCTTCAGACATTCTTAATGCATTAAGCGTGCTTCGGTTTTCGTTATTTTTTTCCAGCAAACGCCAATCATTAATCGCGATAAGGTGAATACTTTCTTTTAAGTTTTCAAGCGCTTTTTTTCTTTTACGTCTCGTAAACCCTTGGCTCCAACGACCAGGAATTTTCAATATTGTTTTAAGCACAGCAAGCACAAACCAGATCACAAGAATAAGTGCCACACCGGCACAAACGCCTAACCATAAAGGCATTTTGATGAGTTTATCACCATAAACCACCATGAAATAACCTTGCTCATTCACAAGCACAACACTGGCTGCGCCAGCAATGACTAAAACAAGGAGAAATAAGATAAAGCGTTTCATTATTTATCTCCTTTCGTCACACCCATAGGCTGTTCAATCGATTGAGTTTGTGTCTGCTGTACGACATGATTAAGGTCAATGGCTGAGACTGACTGCAAAGCTTGATCTAAAGCTTTGACTGACGCATCTGGATTAATCAGTTGTAACTCATTTGCCGTTTTCAACCATGATTTTGTTTTCGCATTGGATACAAAGTAGGTTTTCACGAGTTTTTTCGCCTCTGATAAGTTCTGCTCAAAGAGTCTTCCGTAATTTTGGAAGGCGGCGATTTGCGCTTGCTGCAAATATACATGTAATGAATACTGAATTTCACTTCTGGTACGTTTTTCTATCAAAGCGGTGTCCGTGTCACTCAAGTCCTCAATAGTTACAAGACTTTTTAGCCTATCCCAACTGGCGGCCATTGAATCACTAATTGAATTTGACTGCATCGTTTTCGATTTAGTCTTTACGGTAACGGCATTCCCAGGTTTAATCATTTCTAATTGATCTGCTTGAGATAACAAACTACCGATCTTTGACAATACTTGCCCACTATTTAGCTCACGCTGTGTTTGAATAACGCCCAAAGCTTTTCGTGTTTGGTAAAGCGCTGTTTTTCCCACACCACCTAATGGTGTCAAAGCATTTTGGGCACTTTGCACCAACCCTGCTGCCGCACCAAAGTCAGAGGTAATCAATATATATTGTGATGCCAAGTTTAAATAAAGCATCGCGGCATTAGTATTTACCGCATCAATTTGTTGGCTTAAAATATTTTGAGGGAGGAGGTAATTATTTTGCACAAGGTTAATACGTTGCGTTAAGGCATTCAACTTACCTTGATAGCTACCAAGAGATGAATTAAATGCTGATTTGACCTGCTCACTTTGATTTGAAAATGTTGCAATTTTTGCATTTGCTTTATCCAATTCTGTTTTTAATTGTGTAATTTGTGATTGTTGTGCTTTTTCTAAGGTCGCTTGTGTTTGAAAATTCTGTTCTATCTGCTTCAAAGGCGTTTGTTTTATTTCATACAAACCATATCCCGCAATCACAATAGCCACCACTGCCAAACTCACGGCAATTGCACTGCCGCCACGAGATGGTTTTACGGTTTTCACTTTTGCTTCCGGTTTGTGCACCTTTGCATTGTCGGGCATTGGGTCACTTGATGTTGATTTTTCTGGTTTTGAATCGACTTTTTTATCTTCTGTCATTATCTCACCCTTTTATAAAACTCTAGAATTTCTTTAACAATATCATCATTCTTTACGCTTTTTAGCAGAATCATATTAGCAAACCCTTTGTCTTTCGCCCAGCGCATCATTCGCTCATTCGTCACAGTGATAACTGTGTTTAATAAGCATGTTGGGTCAGGCAATAATTCCCAAGCATTTTTTAACGCCCCAAAACTACTAAATACAATCATATCATAATGTTGCTCTTGCCTCAGTTTAGCCTCAATTTCTGGAAATTGCAGTGCTTTTGGTGCAATTCTCTGATAGCAATCAATATAGGTCACCTCAGCACCCTTTGCCTCCAGTGTTTCTTTAATCAACTCACGCCCCTTACCACCTCTAAAGATAATAAATTTTTGGTCCTTCACGCAGGATAATTCTGCCAATTCAAGCAAGGCTTCAGAGCATGGATGCTTAGGAAAAATCACGAGATTATTAATTTTAGATTCTAAATACTTTGCTGTGGCATCGCCTATGGCATATAGGTTCTCTACTTGCTTTAGTTTTTGTCGACAAATGCTGTTATTTGTAGAAAAGCGTACTGCATTCTTACTGATAAAAATACAACTCACATCTGATTGAATTTTCTCTAATTGATGATTGATATTCAAGGGTTCAATTTGGATACAGGGAAACACACCAACATTGGCTGAATATTCTTCAAGTTTTTGTGCTAATAATGTGGAAGTAGTGAACGGTCTTGTCACCAATATGTTTAGATTCTGTAATGCGTCATTTTGCATGGGTGTTGGTTGGTAATGCGGTTTTGGATCTGGCAAAACTATAAATATAACCAATCATTGAATGTAAACCGTTATTCCGTGTTGCACTTAAGTGACTATCTAAACCAATTTCTTTCAGAAAATCCGTTGTAGAATTCGCAATATCTTCGGGCTTTTGCGCACTGTAAATTTCTAGCAACATCCCAATAAGCCCTGAAACAATCATAGCGTCACTCATACCGATAAAGTATACCCTGCCATCTTTGTATTCGGCATCGAACCACACTTGAGATTGGCAGCCTTTGACAAAATGTTCATCATCTTTTTTATCTTCAGGGTATAGTGGTAAAGATTTTCCCATGCCAATTAAAAAAGCATATTTGTCTTCCCAATCATCAAAGAAGCTAAAATTATCAACAAGTTCCATTTGTTTCTCTATAACGCTCATAGCAGATCAGTATTTATTCATATTTTATAACTATGAATAGTTTAGCACACACATGCTCTAATAAAATAAAAAATTAAGGTGTCGTCGACATGATTATTCAGAAGTTTCTGCTATACATTTTAATATATTTTATTGAAACAATGGTAGTTTTATGTCGGGTGATTTTGAATTTTACAAAAATGAAGCTGATGAAATCTCTAAATGCAAAGCAGATGCCTTAACCTCTATCAAACAAAAACGTTTTGATACCATTGCCACACATGGCACCTACAATCTTGCTGAAGCCATGCGAAATAATGGCTCAATTATCGAACCTGTGTATATGTCTACGGCACAAGTTTTTCGAGATAGCAATGAATTAGAAGCCGCTCTGAGCTATCAAATCCCAAGCTGGTCTTATTCACGCATTAATAATCCATCCATCTATTATTTAGAGTCAACCTTAGCACTGCTTGAAGGATATCAGTGCAATCTAGAAACAAGCTGTTGTGTCACCGCTTCCGGCATGTCAGCAATCGTGACTGTAGTAGATGCCTTACTTGCGGATAATATTGATGCTAATTTTATCTCCTCCTCACAAGTTTATGGTGGAAGTTTTCAGCAGTTCTCTGTACGCCAAAAACAAAAGAGCCATAATGTCCGTTGGGTTTACCCCTCAGCACCCATAGAAGAATGGGAAGCTCAAATTGATGGGAACACACGATTTATTTATATCGAAACACCGACAAACCCGAGCTTAGCACTTTGTGATATTTCGGCCCTTGCCGCACTTGCGCATCAATACGGCATCCCCCTCGTCGTAGATAGTACATTGGCAACACCCGCACTACTTCGACCATTCGCCTTTGGTGCTGATATTGTTATCCACTCTCTTTCTAAGACCATAACAGCATCTGGGGTCTCTATTGGTGGTGCGATCATTTCCAAAAAGGATATCACTGCGAATTTTTTAACCCGCGAAGAGACCGCAGACTTTGCCACCTACCTCAAACTTTTACCAAATCGTGATAATGGTGCCTGCTTATCTCCCTTACAAGCCTTCTTAACTTTATCGGAATTACGCACCATCCGCACACGTATCAACCATCTTTCCCAAACGACTGAAAAAGTGGTCGGTTTTTTAGAACTGCATGCGAATGTCGAGAAAGTTTATTATCCTGGAAGCACTCAACACGAACAACATGATCTTGCAAAATCATTATTTAAATTAGTGGATGCGCCTAATATAAATCGGTATGGTCATTTGGTTTCTTTTACTATAAAAGGTGGTCTTAATGAAACCAAGCAAATTTTAAGTTCCTTTAACCTCATCTTTCGAGCCACCGATTTAGGACGGATCAAGTCTGTCGCAACCATCCCCGCTATTTCAACACACCAGCAACAAGGAGATAAAGGGCGAGATCTTGCAGGAATTCCGAATAACCTCATCCGCCTTTGTGCGGGTGCCGAGCATCCTCAAGATATTATTGATGATTTAGAGCAAGCGTTAAACGTTGTCTAATCAAGGCTTAAGAAAAATGCTTCAAAATACGTTTCTTCGCTTTTTCAATACGATAACGTTGATCCCTCTCATCAATATTTACGGTTCTGTCGCATTAATTTCAACAACTTAAGATTGACTAGCCTCTAGACCTACTTATGCTGCGAGATCATAAAATTGCTCCCAAACAGGTTTATTTGGCGAATCTTTCATTTGTCTTTTTCTGAGCATATGATGAAGTTCTATTCCAGTGATGGTTGCTTTGGCTGAATCAAAAGTTTTAAAGCCTAGAGTACACTTTGTTATCTTTTTGATAAATCTATGGTCTAGCTCAATAATATTATTGAGATATTTAACGCGCCTGACTTCAATAAACAAACAGCATATTCCCGCTAAAAATAGCAACATGTTTAAACGATGACAAGCTGCTGTATTTGCGCCACTTTTGTCAATTGTTACCTTTTCTGGAAGTCCACTAGACCCAATAGCTTTCTCAAAAAACCTCATGACTGCAGCTCTATCTCTCTTTTGTGATAACATGAAATCAATGGTGGCACCCTCTTTATCTACTGCTCGATAAAGGTAAACCCATTTACCATTGACTTTGATATAAGTTTCATCCATGCGCCAGCTCTTACCTACAGGCTTTTTATATTTTCTAAATTTTGATTCTAATTGAGGAGAATAATGAACTACCCAGAGTTGAACACTTGAGTGATCTACACATATTCCTCGTTCTTCCATCATTTCTTCAATATCACGATAGCTCAAAGCGTAAGCTAGCTTCCAACGCACTGACATCAAAATAATATCTTTAGGAAATCTTCGCCACTTAAAACTAATCATATCCCGTCCATTGAAAAATAAAAAATTATACCAGATCAAAGTTTCAATGCGACAGAACCCA
>CAUZSH010000073.1:0-8257 GCA_963582935.1 Gammaproteobacteria bacterium | reverse complement strand
AAATACCTTCCAGCTTCCAAAGGTCGAAGCGCTACGCACAATCTCTCAATGGAGCCGAAAGGCAGCCCTTCTGAGGACTACTCCACCTCGGCTTCGCCTCTCCCTGTCTCGCAGCGTCTTATAAAAAGGCACGGCAAGACCTTAAAAACCATACACAAGTTGAAGTGCCATTACATTTACGAAATATTGTGCCTCCCGGCATTAGCAGAAAGGAAAGTTATAAATATCCTCATGACTATGACCATGCCTTTGTGGTGCAGCAGTACTTACCCGATGGCGTTTCTGGTGAGTATTATCAACCAAACCCACGAGGACTTGAAACCAAGATAAAACAAAAGTTAGACTCTTTGGCAAGTGTTTGCTTGAATACATCAAAGCAAAAATAGTTGTTTTTGATTAAAAAATATCCATGATTCTCCTGTAACTTATTAAAATATTCTGTATAATTGCCAGAAATCCTACGATTCAATTATTAGTCTGTCTATGTGGAAAATTTTTATTGTCTCTATATTCACCATTTTATTGGTTGGATGTGCGGGACAATATAATATTATCGAGAGCAGTGGCGATATGCCGCTAGACTCAGGACAAGCTCGGCTAATTATGTTGGATAAAAACTTGCGCGCATATGTGACCATTCCTGAAAATGGAAAAGATAAATATAAAGAGTACCCTGGGAGTGGTAAGGAAGTAGCAGAAGTCATTCAATCCGTTTTTGCCACACACCTAAAACAAGTTAATATCGCATCAAGCCATCAAGATGACATCGCAAATATCCAAAGAGCCAAGCAGGGCGGTTTTAGTTATTTGATTGATCCCACCATAAATGAGTGGAGTGATAATTATACTTTTTGGACGGGTGTGCCGGATAAGGTTTCTGTCGGGATTAATATTTTTGATGTGGCAACAGGAGATCTATTGGATCATTTCACCATTAATAGCACGAGCTCACTTACGCCGTCGATGAACCAAAAGCCCTACGATTTGCTTTATGCCCCATTGAACCAAATTTCAGCAAAGATATTTAAGTCTACTATCGCATGAGTGATTTAAAAACTATTTATCAAGAACTTGGCATTCCGCTGGAACTTCTAAACACAAATAAAATCTACCCTGAAGCAAATAAAAATCAATTAGTTTGCGGTGGGGAAGATAAGTTTCAACGAGACTTTTATTTAGAGAGAGATGCTTTAAAATCTTGGAACCTAATGTGTGTTGCAGCACAAAAAGATAAAGTCACTTTAGAAGTCGTTTCAGCATATCGAAGTATTGAGTATCAAACCAATCTGATTCGAAAAAAACTAGACAACGGGCATAAAGTTTCAGCAATACTAAAAGTCAATGCACCCCCTGGAATGAGTGAACACCATACTGGACGGGCGATTGACATAAGTGTACCAAGTGAAGATGAAGTGTTAACCGAGGCTTTTGAAACAACTCAAGCTTTTTCATGGCTTAATCAAAACGCACATAATTTTCAGTTTATTCTATCCTATCCTCTTGAAAATACGTTAGGATTTGATTATGAACCCTGGCATTGGTGTTTTCAGCGATAGCTGGTTTGATTAAATATCTGGGCCCAAAAATGGATAACTTGTCTCTATGACAAAAATAAAATATTACTCTGTAATGATATGGTTAATTGGCACACTTTTCTATTCCTATGAAATGCTGATCAAATCTTCAATCAGCGCAATGAGTGATATTTTGCTTCACAACTACGGCTTGACTGCCATTCAGCTTTCAGCGCTAGGTTCATCTTTTTACATGGTTTATGTAGTGCTGATGATTCCAGCGGCGATCTTGGTTGATAAGCTCGGGGTTAGAAAAGCACTGATCACCGCCAGTTTTATAGCGGCGCTTGGTACCATGCTTTACGCTTTTGGATCTTCATTTACAGGGTTTGCCATTGCACGGGTTGTGATGGGAGTCGGAGGATCATTTGCCTTTGTCAGTGCACTTAAACTTGCAAGCCAATGGTTGCCTGCTAGGGTATTTCCACTGTTTGCAGGTTTCACACAGTTTATTGGGTATTTAGGTGGCGTAATGTCGGGTGCTCCCTTATCTATTATGGTAGAGCATGGTAATTGGCATATAATATTTATTGGGATATCCATTATTGGTTTTATATTAACCGCCTTAATTTTACTTTTTGTAAAAGATAACACAACATTAAAGAATTTAGATAACACCTCCATTTCTTTTATCGAGATACTTAAGCAAATTGGCACCTTGCTGAAAAAACCTCAAATTTTTTTAAATGGCCTTTTTTGTTTATTTTCAATGGGGGTTGTTTTTGCCATTACAGACATCTGGGGGAAAATCTATTTGATGAATGCGCAAGGATTATCGGAAACTGCCGCCGCAACCGCTGCAAACTCAATGGTATTTTTGGGCGTTGCGATTACCAGCCCATTATGGGGAGCAGCAGCCACGGCCTTGAGTAACAATAAGCGCCTAATTGTCTTTGGTGGTTTGTTAGGAACTGTCTCGACTACTTTACTATTTTACGGTGGCAGCAATTTATTTATGCTCTATGTCGCAGGTTTTTGCATTGGTATGGCAATGGCATCCCATGTACTAAATTTTGATATTGTTAAAAATTTAGTACACCCAAAAATTGTGGCAACGGGCATGGCATTATTAAATATGTGTGGCATGTTGGGTGCTACCTTGTTGCAATTACTTTCGGGCGCCTCCATCCACTATTTTTCGACTTCAAGCCAGTATGACCCAAGTCATCTTAAAAAAGGGCTCGCGATTATTCCAATATGTTTTCTGATTGCCTTTATCATTTCACTTTTCATTGTGGATAAACCTAAACAAGATATTCATTTTGAATCTATAAGGGCGTGATTTTAATTAACCAAAGACAGTCCAACCATCGGCCAGTAAATCAAAACCATGCCCATAAAGACACCAAAGGCGATGGTTTTTAGAAATATCCCCCATAACATGGCTTTCTTTCGATCCACATAGCTACAGCTAGTGACGATTGCCATAGCAGGGGTGCTTACAGGCAGCACAAAGGTAAGTCCAGCACAGGTTGCAATCCCAAGGGCGAGAGCTCTCGGATCAATACCAAACTCAAACCCAAGCGCCAAACCCATCGGCATAAGCACTGCAACGGCTGCCGCATTACTCATGACCTCAGTTAAAATAATCGCTAATAACGCAAGAACAGTGAATATTAATAAAGGAGAAGTGATGCCTGTTTGCAAGAGCATTTGAACTAAGGCATGTGCTGCTCCCGTATCTCGTAAAGCGGCACTCAATGCAATGGCGCTGCCATACATAATAAAAATTCCCCATTTCACATCTTCTTCGACCTCACGCCAGTTTGTGATCTTCAAAGAAAAGGCTAAAATAACACCCAGTAACGCAATCCAGTCTAAGCCCCAGGCTGTCCCATAACTAATCCATAATATAATGGTAAATAATAGAATTATTATGGTATAAAGCTCACGCCTCGATAAAGGTCCAAGTTTTGATTTGTGTTCAAGCATTTTGGCTCGAACAAGCTCAATATTAATCGTAGAATCTCTTATGATAAACAGCAAAACACAAAAACATACGGCCAAAATAATAATCACTGCAGGCAATGTCCAAGTTGTCCACTGGATAAAACTAATGGTTTTATCTGTATCTGTTTGCAACATCCCAATTGCCAAAGGTGCGCGTGCGCCCCCCAATAACGTTGCTGTGCCGCCTACCATTGAGCCCCACGCCATTGCCATAAAAGCGGCAAAAGCAAAGCGACTGCCTTTGGGAGATTCGGCAGCTTTGATGATTTCTAGGATAATAGGGAAGAGTATTGCTGCTACCGCATGTTCGCTAATAATAAAAGCTAATAGGCTCGAAAGGGCAAAGATACTAAATAGAAGTCGTTTAGATCCTTTTCCAAATTTAGAGATTATGGTAATCGCAATTCGTGTGCTTAAACCTGAACGCATCACAGGACTTGCTAAAATAAAAGCACCTAATACAAAAAACACCGCACTATTACCAAAATAACTGTACGTGGTGCTTGCTGAAATATCCCCTGTTAAAGGCAGCATGAATAAGACAACAATGCCTGTCACTGCAATAGGGAAGACGTTGGTAATCCATAAAAATGCCGCCACAGAAAAAACAGCTAATGCATGTTTTCCAGGATCAGTGAAATCCTCTAAGGGTAAATATAAGACAATAAAATATATTGCAATGGCGCATCCATACCATATCCACCTGGCGTCAAAAATAACGTGATCCGTGTTTTTATTTTGTTTTAACATACGATGCTAATTCTAATAAGTGTTAACTATAATATTTAGTCATATTCAGCATAAAAGTCAATTTGATCTTCACCTTAGATATTGTAGCAAAACTACCCAACAGTAGAATTATATCAAAATTTATTTTGAAGTAATTTAAATTGATACATATAATCATGTATAATCCCTTTGAAATTTTAATAAATAATCTAGGAGAAAGTATGAATACTTTGGTGGTAATATTTCTAATCATCATGTCTTTGGCCTGCGCATATCGTGCGCTGAGTCTGATTGCATGGACAGGACTTTCAGCAATTATTCTGATCCTCACAAATCTCTTCGGATGGCTATCAGGCGGCGCATCCATCACCATGTGGATTATCTTTTTAGTCATTGCTACCCCATTGAATATAAAACCACTTAGAAGGGTGCTTTTGTCGGATCGCTTTTTCTCCGCATTCAAAAAATCATTACCAAAACTATCCAAAACAGAGGAAACTGCGCTAAATGCCGGTGATACTTGGATTGAACAGGATTTATTTAGGGGAGCCCCAAACTGGGAGCGCCTACACGCTATTCCAAAGCATACTATGACAGAGGATGAACAAAGCTTTCTTGACAATGAAACCAATGACCTTTGCAAAATGATTGACGACTGGAAAGTGATGCAAGTGCGTGATTTACCAGAAGATGTCTGGACGTTTATGAAAGAAAAGGGCTTTTTCGGTCTTGTCATAGATAAAAAATATGGTGGTCGTGGCTTCTCCGCTCGCGCACATTCAGAAATCGTTTTGAAAATTGCTTCACGCACTGGCGTTGGAAGCGTGACCGTGATGGTGCCTAACTCTTTAGGACCCGGTGAGCTTTTACATCACTACGGAACCCAAGAACAAAGAGATTTATACCTACCACGTCTTGCTGATGGTAGAGAAATACCTTGTTTTGCATTGACTGAACCTCAAGCGGGTAGTGATGCAACAACATTAACGTCAACAGGGGTTGTTTGCAAAAAAGAAATTGATGGCAAAGAAGTTTTAGGCATGAACCTAAATTTTAACAAACGTTATATTACCCTAGCGCCTGTCGCAACTTTAGTCGGCTTGGCGATTGAGCTTCAAGATCCAGAAGGATTGCTGAATGGTGTGGGTGAAGAAGGTATTACTTGTGCACTTATTCCAAGAGATACAAAAGGTCTTGATATTGGTAATCGCCATTTCCCTTCTGCACTACCATTTATGAATGGTACCGTTCGTGGTAAAGATATTTTTGTGCCACTTGATACCATTATTGGTGGCCAAAAAATGGCGGGCGAAGGCTGGCGGATGCTGGTTGAATGTTTGTCCATTGGACGCGCTATTTCTCTGCCTGCTTTAGGTACAGCGAGCTCATCAATAAGCTATATAATGACAGGCGCATATAGCAAACTTAGAAAACAGTTTGGTATGGAAATTGGTAAGTTTGAGGGTGTTGAAGAATTGATGGCTAAAATTTCAGGTTATAGCTATATGATTCAAGCCTCTCGCGAAGTCACAGTTGCAGCTGTTGATGATGGCATTAAGCCTTCAGTGGCCTCGGCTATTGCTAAATGCCATATGACCGATAAAGCTCGTGAAGCGCTTATCGATGCTTATGATATTCATGGCGGACGTGCCGTAGTACTTGGACCGAGAAACTATCTTGCAACGAATTATGCGGGTGCACCCGTTTCAATCACAGTTGAAGGTGCAAACATCATGACGCGTAATTTATTGATATTCGGACAGGGCGCTATGGCATGCCATCCTTATATTCGTAAAGAATTTTATGCCATGACTGATGAAAATCAATCCGCAGGTAAAGAAACATTTGATAATCTCTTATGGGAACATGCAGGCTACTTTACACGCAACATGACCCGTACTATTTGGACAGGGCTAACTTGTGGCGGCTTCATCTCTACGCCGCAATCACTGCTAAAAGGATATTATAGAAAGCTATCCAGAATGAGCTATGCTTTTTCTTGGGTTTCCGATCTATCTTTGATGTATTTGGGTGGAGATCTTAAGCGCAAAGAAAGGCTATCTGCCAGATTAGGTGATGTGCTTGCAAATATGTATCTTGTTGCGGCAACATTGAAATATTTCAAGGACAACGGTGAGCAAAAAGAAGAAATGATTTATGCGCAATGGGCACTTGATTTTACACTTTATGAAGCGCAAGAAGCTTTAATTGATTTTTGTGCAAACTTCCCATCCAAGGCGCTTGGATGTATTATGCGTACAGTTGTGCTTCCTTACGGAAGGCACTTTAAAGCACCTTCCGACAAACTTGAACATCAATGTGCAAGTCTTGCGATGAAGAATAATGTCTACAGAGATAGGATCATGAAAAAACTATATCTAACAGGTGATCCAACTCAACCGATGGACAGAGTTGAGTGTGCTTTCCAACAAGTTTTAGCTTGTGAAGATATTTATAAAAAATTAACGGGTGCAATTAGAGCTAAAACGCTTCCTAAAAAGGCACTTGAAAATTTATTAGATGAAGCACTTGAGAAATCTGTCATTACGAAAGAAGAGTTTAAACAGGTTAAGGAGGCTGAAGATGCTAGATTTGATGCTTTACAAGTGGATGAGTTTAGCCAAAAGTCTATGATCGCCAAAGAGCTAAAATCGTTGGTGAAATAAACTATGAAAAAAATCATTTCAACAGCTAATGCGCCCAGCGCCATCGGCACTTACTCTCAAGCAGTGCATATTGGCAATACGATTTATCTCTCAGGACAAATTCCATTAATTCCAGAGACAATGGAAGTTGTTTCTGAGGATTTTGCCCAGCAAGCTGATCAAGTATTTAAAAATATGTCAGAAGTTATCAAAGCGGCTGGTGGAACGACCGCAAACATTGTCAAAGTGAACCTATATCTCACAGATTTAGGGAAATTTTCTTTGGTCAATGAGGCAATGGCTAGATACTTTTCTGAACCTTATCCAGCGCGTGCCGCTGTTGAGGTTTCAGCACTCCCTAAAGGTGTTCAAGTCGAAGCAGAAGCGATTGCTGTTCTTTAATTTTATCCTTTAAAATCAAGGTGCGAGCCTTGATATCTGCCAATCATTTGTTTTGATATTATCTCGAGTAAAGACAATTCTATCATGCAGTCGACTATGTCTACCCTGCCAAAATTCTATCTCAATTGGTTCTAATATATACCCCCCCCAATATGGTGGGCAGGGTACTTCTATATTTTTAAATTTTGCCTCATACTCTGTTAATCTATTTTGTAAAACGTCATAATTTTCAATAAACTTACTTTGCATGGAGGCCCAAGCACCTATTTGCGTTTCACGATCACGTGTCGCAAAATATTGTTCGGAGTCTTCGCGCGCTATTTTTGATACCTTTCCCATAATTCGGATTTGTCGGTGAGATTGAGGCCACCAAAATACTGCTGACATATTGTTGTTTTGCAGCAACTGTTGTCCTTTCGCACTGTTGTAATTTGTGTAAAAGATAAAACCTTTGTCTGATACGTGTCTTAATAACACGACTCTAGCATCTGGAACGGCATTATCTATCACTGTTGATATTGTCATTGCGTTGGGTTCCACTACACCATCTTAATTTGCGGTAACTATCCAACGTTCAAACTCACCAAAGGGATTGTCCAACATTTCATTTAATTTAATTGGGCGATCTGGATAATTAATACGCCATTTACTGAGTGTTGTCATGTTTATGCCATCAATATGATTTAAACTTTATTATATAATTAAGGTAGTTTATTTTGAAATGAAACTACATTATAATCTCATAAACATATAATTATTGAGTGTAACTATGATTGTAATCGGCATCGCAGGGGCTTCTGGATCAGGAAAAAGTTTATTATCAAATACTATTGCTAAAGAACTGGGCTCTGATCGAGTCGTCGTTATTTCAGAAGACCATTATTATAACGACAATTCAGACAAAACTATGGAAGAACGTAATAAAATTAATTACGATCATCCTGATGCTTTTGATCA
>CAUZSH010000072.1:0-8362 GCA_963582935.1 Gammaproteobacteria bacterium | reverse complement strand
ATAATCTCGATAGCCACTTTGATTTTGTGAAGTGTTGGAAAAGCCTAATACCCAGTCAGAACCTAGGTCTTTGTGGAAACTAGCACTTGCTTGCCCATAGGTTGGGTAGCTGGGTGAAATAGAAATCTGGTTTTGCATTTTGCTGGCATTTTTGGTGATAATATTGATCGTGCCGCCAATCCCCATAGATCCATACAGGACACTGCTACTGTTATTGTTGATTTCAATTTTTTCAACATCAGACATGGGAATAAAGCTAATATTTTGCCCTGAGCTATCAAATTGGCTTATAGGTTGTCCATTGAGTAAAATAGTTGCGCGTTGTCCTCGAAGATAAAAGACAGGGTTGGCACCTGTTTGGCTATAAGTCTGCACACTGGCATTTTGGCTGAGAACTTGGGTGATATTTTCAGCACCAGAAGTCGCGATTGCTTGTTGGGTTATAACGCTTGTATTGTCGCCACCTGATATTTTTGTCTTTTGGCTTGTATCCGTTTTATTTTGATGTGTGATTAGAATCTGTGGGAGGACATAGGTTCCATTGCTATCTAATGCGGTGGGGGGTGATTCTGCGGCAAACAATGTGGTGCAGAAGCTTAGGCTGCTGAGTATCAGTAAAAGATAATGTTTCATTTTCTCTCTTCAAGTTTAGAATCCCGTAAACTTCCCATAATTGTTTATGAGAATGAAGTATAATTAAGCAGGTTTTCGGACTCGTTTCGCTTTTAGAAACTTACCGTTGCGGGTGCAGTATTGGTATTTCACCAATTTCCCCTGTCATAACCAGCATGATTGCTAGGCTATCCTTAATTAGGCTTGAGAGTATATTATTTTTTCAAAAACTTAGCAAACGCTATGTTGAGTGATATGTCATCAGTTTGAACTGGAGGAACTATCTTCGGGTGGAGCGACATCTTGACTGGACGGTTTGTCATGCGTCCAGTAAAATTTTTCCTCAAACAAAGGGGTTTGATGTTGTGGAACACCAAAAGCCTGGTGTTTACCATTATAGGTGGGGCTCTTGGATGGAGCATTGATATTTTGGGTGGGTGTCACTTCAAAACTTTTTTGAACACATGATGCGGTGAGCAGGGTGCATAAAGTGAGTAGGATAAATTTCATTAAAGGGCTACATATTTTCATCATGGTCTTTAAGAAATAGCCTTTTATTTGTTTTTTGTCAAATGACATTGCTAAACTACTTTGCTGATCAACAAGATAAGATTGTGGATCTCGGCTATGATAAAGGGTATAAAAGAATGTGGCTGGCAAAGAATGAGCATAAAATTATATCAACAATCCGATACTCAGAGAAGGCTAGATGAGCCCGAAACAAAGACGCATTTCAGTCAATTTAGGCGTGATTATGCGAGATTGATTCATTCAGCATCTTTTAGACGTTTGCAGGGGAAAACACAGATTTATCCAGGTTTTGAAAGTGATTTTTTTCGGAATCGTTTGACGCATTCGCTAGAAGTTTCTCAAGTGGCAAAATCTATTTCGATTATGTTGAATGAGCAGTATAAATTAGATATTGATTATGATTTAGTGGAAACAGCAGCGCTTTGCCATGATATAGGACACCCTCCATTTGGGCATAATGGTGAGCGTGCGTTACATGAAAAAATGCGTGAGTCAGGCGGTTTTGAAGGGAATGCACAAACCTTGAGACTCTTAGCCATTACAGAGAAGAAACTATTTAAGGGGAATAAACCGATTGAAAATGGCATTGATAATCGTTTGGGGTTAAATCTAACCTATAGAACAATGGCATCTGTGTTGAAGTATGATAAAAAAATTCCAGAATATATTGTCAGTGAGTCTCCCTATCCTATAAAAGGGTATTACACTTGTGAGACCGACTTGGTTACTGAAATTAAAGCGAATGTATTGAAAGGTTTTGATCTGTCCAGATTACAAAACACACCATTTAAAACCATTGAATGTTATATTATGGATTTAGCAGATGATATTGCTTACTCAACCTACGATATAGAAGATGCTTTTAAAGGAGGATTTCTTGACCCATTAAGCATGGTTTGTGCGGATGAAAGTTTGCTTAAAAAAGTGCAGGTTGAACTGAATCGTAGTGAAAATGTAGATATTTCTTTGGATGAAATTAGAGAAATTTTAAAACAAATCTTCAGGGGTTTTATTGATTTTGATCGGGAGGATTATAATAATATTTATCAAAAATCTAAAGAGCTTGCTGAAACCGGTTATTTAAGAACACAATTAACCTCGAGTCTTGTGCACAGTTGCATTTCTAATGTGGAGTTTGAACTGAATGAGTATTGCCCTTTGCTTTCTAAGGTTTACTTGGGTGTGGCGGTTCGGAAGCAAGTTGAAGTCTTAAAAATATTTATTTACATTGCCGTGATCAGTTCGCCTAGGATGAATATTATTCGTTATCGTGGGAGAGAAATTTTATCGCGGTTGTTTGATCTATTGATTGATAGCCAGCCCGATAGCTCCTTGTTGCCCTCAGATATTGGTGCGATATTTTTCGCTTTTGATGAAGATGATCCTATCAATCGTAAAAGGGTTATTTGTGACTTTATTTCTAGTATGACTGATCGGTATGCGGTGGAATTGTATAATCGTTTTGAATCAGATATGCCCTATAGCCTTTTTAAGCCATTATAGTTTGTAAAGCTGATCCAGTTAACTTATAAACCCTCGGGTTTTGCCTCGCGCATCATCAGGTTTTTAACAGCCTCTTGAGCTGAGAGTCCATCATAGAGCACATGATAAATTTGCTCGACAATTGGCATACTCACTTTATGTTTTTTGGCAAGGTGGTAAATGGATAACGTGGTGGGGATGCCTTCAACAACTTGTCCGATTTCTTTGATGGCTTCCTCAGAGTTCTTGCCTGCGCCTAGCGCTAATCCATAGCGTCTATTACGAGATTGATTATCCGTACAGGTAAGAATCAGATCACCCATGCCACCCAAGCCCATTAGCGTTTTTTCTTTGGCGCCGAGTACGATGCCAAGGCGAATCATTTCTGCGAGTCCACGTGTAATCAGTCCTGCTCGGGCATTAGCACCAAACCCCATTCCGTCAGAGATGCCAGTTGCAATGGCAAGGGCATTTTTTACAGCACCACCGACCTGAACACCCACTAAGTCATCTGTAATATAAGTTCTAAAAGTAGGGGAATTAAATAAGGTTTGCACATCTTGGGCAAAAGCTTGATCTTTCGAGGCAACTACAACCGCTGTGGGCAAGAAGGTTGCCACTTCTTTGGCAAAGCTTGGCCCTGTAATGAGCCCCATAGGCGTGCCTTTGGGTAGGACTTCTTCAGCAATTTCATGTAAGAAACGATAGCTATCGTGGCAAAAACCCTTGGTTGCCCAAAGTATGCCTTGTCCAGAAAGGTGAGGCGCTATTTTTTTGAGTACGTCACTAAAAGCATTGCTTGGCACGCCAATGAGTACCATGTCTGCCTCTTTTAGGGCGGTTTTCCAGTCGTAGGTGGCGTGTAGATTTTTAGGAAATTGAATCCCTGGCAGGAAAGCCTTATTTTCGTTATCTTTTTGTAGTGCTTTTACATGTGATGCTTTATATGACCAAATTGTTGTCGGGTGTCCATAATGCGCTAGATGGATTGCAAGTGCAGCACCCCAGGATCCAGCACCCATTATCAATGTGTTTCGTATCATGGTTATGTGCCTGAATAAGTGCTATTTTTTTGGTTATCTAGCCATTGATTAATGTTTTCAATATCTTTAATGGTGAGTGTGCCTGCTTGTTGCTTGAGCGTCAGTAAGGCATTGATATAGCTATACCTTGCGAGGGCATACTGTTGCTGAGTATCAAAAAGTATTTGTTGTCTATTTAGTAGATCCACAATGGTTTGTGTTCCAACATTGTAACCCGCTTTCATTGCTCTCACTGAGCTTTCATTAGCAACAACAGACTGATGCAGGGCATTTACTTGGCTGATGTCTGAAACTACATTAAGGTAAGATTGTGTGGTCTGGCTTTCTGTGTCACGAACATTTTGCTCTAGCGTTTGCTGTGATGCCACAGAGGTGTATTTTGCCTGTTTTAACGTAGCATAATCAGAGCCACCATTTAGGACATTCCAAGTGACGTTAATACCTGCATTTGCAGTCGAGACTCCCCTTAGATTTGCCGTTTGATAGTTTAGAGTCCGATTGCCTGTTACTGTAAAATTCGCAGATGGGATAAAAGCGCCCCAAGCGACATCAATACCTTCTTCGGATGCTTGTAGGTTAAAGCGGCTCTGGATAAGCAGCAGATTGCTCATAAGTGCTGTTTTAACCCAATCATTGGCATTATCAGGAGAGGGCTTGTTAAAAGGAAAATCATCTTTTAGTTCATCAATACTGTTAATCTTTTTACCTGTAATTTGGTACAAAGTATTGTAAGCATTTTTAAGTGTATTTTCATTTTTGACATATTGTGCAACGGCGTTCTCATAGTTTGCTTTGGAGGACTGAACATCAGTGATTGCTGAAATTCCCACTTTAAATTTTTGTTCTGTTTGATCCAAGAGCTGTTTATTCCAATTAACGTTTGCTTTTGCAAAGCGCAACTGGTCTTGAGCCTGGAGGATATTAAAATATGAAGTAGCGGTATTAAGAATAAGTTGTTGCCTATTCTGAGCCAGCGTCATGGCATCTGCCTTAAATTGATATTGTGATTGCGTGTAGGTTTTCCAGAGCGCCCAGTCAAAAACAGACTGAGTCAGTGTGATCATGGGGTTTGGATTTACAGAAGTATAATTCGTTTTTTTACCTGCTCCTGGATCCTGAGCATAATTGTATTGCAAGCCTGTTTGTAGTTGTACATTTGGCAATAGAGCACCGAGAGAAATTGGCACATTTTGCTGATTGGCATGAAAAGTTGCAACGGCAGCATTATAAGATGCATTATCTTTTTGTGCAATATTATAAACTGCCAGTAAATCATAAGACTTTTGGGGCGCAGTCGTGGTGGTTTTGTCTGTCGTTGATTCTGCTAAGGCAATACTACTGGATAGTAATAATGAACAAGTGAGAATGGTCAGTTTAATTTTCATTGATGATGAGTTCATTGATTTTCTCCAAAAATTAAAAGGTGAATTTTTCAGGTTGTGTGGCTTCTTTTATGGGGTCAACTCGGGTGTCAAAATAGCTTTTGCTAAGCCACTGAGTCTCGCTGTTTCTGGTGATAATAACGCCTTCCATGTTTTCATCTTTGCCAAGTATGCAGAATAATCTGCCACCAATGGTGAGCTGATTCCTAAGTGTATCTGGAAGTGTTGGCAGGGCGCCATTGACTACAATAAGGTTATACTGCTTATCTATTTCCCAGCCTGCGGAGGCATTCCCGGTGCAAAACCGAACATTATAGACACCATGTTTTTTGAGTCGATATTTTGCTTCTGTAGAAAAATCTTCATGGATGTCAACGGTGACGACGCTGTCTGCTAACCTCGCAAGAATGGCGGTTAAATGTCCGCTACCTGTGCCAATTTCTAGCACTTTATCTGATCTCGTTGTTTGAATAGCATTTAAAATTTGTGCTTCGAGCCTAGGTGTAAACATATGTTCGCCATGAGCCAATGGGATTTCCACATCCGCATATGCGAGCGCTTTCATTTCTTCTGGTACAAAGTTTTCACGCGGAAGATCAATGAGTATATTGGTAATATTAATGTCATTATTACCTAATGTGTGTATTTGCTGTCTCATCATGTTCATTTTTGCGGTGTTTAGACTCATTTAATATTCCTTGAGCGAATGATTTTTATCTATATACAATTTTATAGGATTATAGCACATATGGCGGTGTACGCACCTAATAGTCTTTTCTAATGGCGGTAGTAAGGAAAGTTTAATAGTGAGGTGATTGCGTGACTTTTTGAATAGCATTAATACATGAGTGGGTAAGGCGTCGTTTAATTTCAGGTTTTAATTGTTCATATTGTTTGTAGTAGGTCATCAAATTGCGACCCTTTGAGTCTACTGAGGAAACGCGATACTTAGGAATCATTTGATTGAGCATAATGGCAATAATGTCTTGTAAGCTGACTTTATCACAGGGCACTTTTTCAGCGCTGTTCATAATGATATCTTTAAGTGTCGCGATAGCCTCAACTTCAGAATGGTTTTGGAGTGTTCCCTCATTTTTTTGAAAAAGGTCATCCAGAAAAGCTAAGGCGTCATCTTTTGCAAGTTTCAACGTTCTGTCTCCAGCATAGTTGCATGTTATCTAACTATATATTACTAAATTTAGAACATAATTATAAAAACACCAGAAATAATTAAGATGAATGTAAAAATAAAATTAGAGGATATTTGAATTGAGCAAGGTATAGATTGCATTCTGAATAGAATTCGCCTAGAATTTCGCCTGACTTTTGGAGAGATGGCCGAGCGGCCGAAGGCGCACGCCTGGAAAGTGTGTAAACAGCAATGTTTCGGGGGTTCGAATCCCCCTCTCTCCGCCATTTTTCTCACTATATTTTATCATTTTTAGTTTTTCATTAATTCTACCAATCCTGATCAAAAAACAGTAAACTAACGCCCTGCATAAAATGAATGTTAATAGGGTTGAAATGAAATTTGATAGCACACAACAATATATTGCAACAGGTGATTTAAAGCTTGCAGTTAATGCTGCCATTGCCCTACAAAAGCCTCTGTTGATTAAAGGTGAGCCAGGGACGGGTAAAACCATGTTGGCAGAAGAAGTGGCACAATCATTGAATTTACCTCTTATCCAGTGGCATATTAAATCCACCACCAAAGCACAACAAGGCTTGTACGAATATGATGCTGTTTCACGCTTGCGTGACTCACAATTAGGTGATGAACGTGTACATGATATTTCAAATTATATTGTGAAAGGGAAACTTTGGGAGGCCTTTGATTCAGAAGTGCCAGTGGTGTTACTGATTGATGAAATTGACAAAGCGGATATTGAGTTTCCAAATGACTTGTTGCAAGAACTTGATCGCATGGAGTTTTATGTTTATGAAACCAAAAAGATCATTCAGGCAAAACACAGACCCATTATCATCATAACCAGTAACAATGAAAAAGAATTGCCAGACCCATTTTTGAGACGCTGCTTTTTTCATTATATTCAATTTCCAAACCAAGAGACCTTGCAGCAGATTGTCGCTGTGCATTATCCAGATATTGCAGAGAAGTTAACCCAAGAAGCCATTCAATACTTTGCACAAATTCGTGATGTGAATGATTTGAAAAAGAAACCATCCACCTCTGAGTTGCTGGACTGGTTGAAACTGTTGATGCTTGAAAACATAGATGCCAAAGCATTACAATCAATGCTAAGTAAAAAACAAATGCCACCCATGCATGGTGCATTATTAAAAAATGAGCAAGACGTTTCTTTGATTGAGCGTTTATCCATGATGGTGCGTCGATAACCCGGTGGAATTTAACATATGTTGGTGAAATTTTTCTTACATCTTCGAGCGCATGACTTGCCTGTTTCAATTCGGGAATTATTGGATTTACTTAATATTTTAGATCAGGGGCTATGCCAATACTCCTTAGATGATTTCTATGAGTTGTCGCGTATGGCGATGATTAAAGATGAAAAATATTATGATAAATTTGATGTGGCTTTTGGAAGTTATTTTAGTGGCGATGATACAATGGTAAATTTGCTGGATACGGATATTCCGGATGAATGGCTCAAAAAAATGATTGAAAAGCATCTGTCTGAAGAGGAGAAAAAAAACATTCAGTCCTTAGGTGGTTTTGATGCATTGATGAAAACGTTGCAAGAACGTCTACAGGAGCAAAAAGAACGACACCAAGGCGGGAATAAATGGGTTGGCACAGGAGGCACTTCACCTTTTGGGGCTTTTGGCTATAACCCTGAAGGGATTCGTATGGGGCAGAATATGTCTCGTCATCGCAGTGCGGTCAAAGTTTGGGATAAGCGAGCTTTTAAAAATTTAGATGAAGACAAGGTATTGGAAAAACGGAATTTAGCCATTGCCTTAAGGCACTTGAGATCATTTAGCCGAGAGGGCGAACAAGAAGAGTTGGATTTGGCCGGCACGATTCAAAAAACAGCACAGAATGCAGGATTGCTTGAAGTTTCCATGGTCCCTGAAAAGCGCAATAATGTGAAGGTTTTGATGCTGTTTGATATTGGTGGTTCTATGGGTGATCATGTGGCATTGACACAAGAACTATTTTCCCAAGCAAAGACCTCCTTTAAGCACCTTGAATATTTTTATTTTCACAATTGCGTCTATGAAGATGTTTGGATAGATAATCATCGCAGGCACACGGAACTTATAAATACGATGAGTTTAATGAATCGTTTTGGTACTGACTATAAACTTATTATCGTAGGTGATGCC
>CAUZSH010000071.1:0-8546 GCA_963582935.1 Gammaproteobacteria bacterium | reverse complement strand
CAGCACTTCCATCAGCTCAGAAAGCGGTCGTTCCATCATTCTTTCTGATGCACTAAAATGGAATGAGCCATGATTCTGTGTCGCACAAAGCGGAATCAAAAAACGTGTTAAAGTCCCCGCTTCACGAGTGTATAACTGCACATGCTTATTGGGGAATTCACCGTTACAGCCGCGCACAACAATTCGACGATCTTCCCGATGAATGTCAAGCTGAACACCCAATACACCTAAAGCTTCAATACACGCTTCAACATCATCACTAAAAAGCATATTACTAAGGCTTGTGATGCCTTTCGCCATTGCGGCAATTAAAAGCGCACGATTACACATGCTTTTTGAGCCAGGCAAACTCACATCACAGATCACTGGGTGAGAAATAGGTGTCAAGGATTGTTTCATTACATTTCACCTGAAGCGACAGAAAAAACTTGCCACTCAAAAGTATTAATTTATAGGAAAAACTATACCATAAAATAGAATCATATGTATAAAAATGAGCCTTAAAAAATTTAAATCTGAAAAATTAGGGGTGCTCTTAAACGAGTCTTAAACCGCCTTTATCATCACCATTACTTTCTGACTCAGGAGCATTCACTGACTTAGGATTGATATCTTCATCATTCTCGCCTTCGTTAATCATCAAGCCAAAGCCATGTTCTCGAGCATATAGGCCTTGGCCTGTTTCTTTGGCATACATGCCCATAATCGATTCCATAGGTAGGAAAATCTGCATAGCTTCACCATCAAAACTCGCATGAAAAGAAAGAAACTCATCGGTACACTGATAATCAATAATGGCATCAGGCGCCATATTCAAGACAATTTTGCCATCCTCTTCCACATAGTCCCACGGTACTTCGACATTTTCGTACTCTGTGTCTACCAAAACATAAGGCGTAAAACCATGATCGACAATCCACTCGTGTGTTGAGTCAATCAAATAAGATCTTAACATTGCCATCTTATCTCTCCAGTATTTACATTTCTAAGCTTTCTTGGAATGCAGGGCGATCAAACAAGCGCTGCGCATAATTCATTAGCGGTTTGGCTCTTTCTGGAAGCGCAATCCCCATTTCAGGCAATCTATGCAAAATCACTGCCATAGAGCAGTCCACAATAGAATACTCGTTACTCATAAAACATTGATAGCGATTAAAAATAGGAACCATTCCTAAAAGCCCCTTGACCAGTGCAATTTTCGCTCGATACCGTTCATCTTCGGTACCGCGCAATGCTTGAGATAAAAGTGGCATCCAATCACGATCAATTCGCTTTGCAAGTAGACGTGTTTCTGCACGTTCTATTGGGAAAACCGAAAGCAATGGCGGATGCGGGAAACGCTCCTCGATATATTCAAAAATAATATCAGATTCATAAACAATCAAATCTCTTCCCATTAAAGTTGGCACTTGGCCATAGGGATTTAATTCAAATAATTCTTCTGGTTTTTCTTCTAAGTCAACGGTCACCACATCGGCGACAATCCCCTTTTCAGCCAAGATGATTTTAACTCTATGGCTATATGGACACCCATCTGCGGAATAAAGTGTCATTGTAGAACGTTTGTTTTGCGTGGACATCAAGCAACCCTTAGCCTTGTTTATTAATTACAAGAAATCAATATGATAATAGTATAAACAAAATAGCCCCTAGACAATAAAGACCAGAGGCTTTTATATAAAAATATTCTGCAAGACGAAATATTAACGTTTTGAGAATTGTGGTTTTTTACGCGCTTTACGTAAACCAACTTTCTTACGTTCAACGATACGTGAATCACGTGTCATAAAGCCAGCTGCACGCATAGCAGGACGTAAATTTTCATCGAACTCGACCAATGCGCGTGTGATACCTAAACGGATCGCACCAGCTTGACCTGTGATACCACCGCCATGAACGTTGATTTTAAAATCGAACTGGTCAAGCATATCTGTTAGCTCTAAAGGTTGACGGCAAACCATACAAGCAGTCTCACGACCTAAGTATTCAGCAATATCTTTACCGTTTACGACAATGCTTCCAGTCCCTTTTTTCATGAAAACGCGCGCTACAGAGCTTTTACGACGACCTGTACCATAATTATAAATTTTATCAGCCATTTTTTATTCCATCCTAATTATAATGTTGTAACTGTAGGTTGTTGCGCTTCATGCGGATGCGCGGCACCTGCATAAACTTTCAACTTCTTATACATAGCACGTCCCAATGGGTTACGTGGCAACATACCTTTCACTGCTTTTTCAATAATTCTTTCAGGATGAGTCGCAATAAGCTTCTTGAACGAAACAGACTTAATACCACCAATATAACCTGTGTGGTGATAATACATCTTATCATTAAATTTGTTACCTGTGACCGTCACTTTATCTGCGTTCACAATAATAACATAATCCCCAGTGTCTACATGCGGTGTATATTCTGGTTTATGCTTTCCTTTTAGGCGCGTTGCAATTTCAGTCGCAAGACGACCCAGTGTTTTGCCTTCAGCATCAATTAGAAGCCATTCTCTTTTGACTTCTGCTGGTTTTGCACTAAACGTTTTCATTTTTGTTACCTTCTAGTTTTTAGTTATTAACTACTCAGTTCATAGCAATTCTAAGATTTCTTATTCCTCACACACAAATAAAACAATATTTGTTCAATCTATATTTGAGCCGTGGTATTTTACAAGAATGTGAAAGGACATGCAAATTCTTTATTGACAATGTCAGAAGAAAAGTTAAACCGACAATAACACTTCAATGCCTAATACAAAATTTATTCTTTAAACATATTCATGCAGTCCGGATAAAGACCAAGCAATTATGTCGAAAGCACAACTTAAAAGCCACTTACTTTATTATTGGGATTAAACCAAAGCGACACACCAAGAATGAAAAAGCACCAGTGATCACCAATGTCAAACTGAAAACTATTGGTCTTTATTGTATTTGTCTTAACATGTCAAAATTTCTTGCTCCTAGAGAACTACCATCATTCAACTGATTGACGTTTCCTGAATATATTTTGGGGCAACATGGTATTTAAAATACTTGCATTCACTATTAAATCATTACGATGACTACTGTAAATAACCTGAAAACCCCACGTATAGGTAAAAATACCTATTGCGCTTTGTCTAACCACATTGCATAATTGAACAATACTTAAGCATGGATATGCTGCTACAACTTAAATATTAGTGAAAAGGAATTTCGTTACCGTGCAATACATTTCTGATTTATTCGCTCACCCTAGCGTTACTCACAGCCTTATTTTCCTGATGGTCGCCTCATTATTGTTCCTTGCCTTCACCTATATCTTTGGAGGAAAGCGACTGATCTATTCATCTATTGCCAGCATCATCACCAGCACCATTTATTTTTCCTTATTTTAGAAATCGTAATTTTTTACCGTAACAACACTTTTGTGCCAGCACCATTTCAGATACAGTTAAATCTCACCCTTTTGCATCACCAACGTTCTTTTGCGACTTAAAAAGGAGACGATTATGAATAAAACAAACCAAAATAGCCTATGGAAAAATGAAACCGAACGACGTGCCGCCGCCTATCAAATGCAAAAAGAAGGTATCCCTTCTAAAATTGCTGCTAAAATGACAGGTCTTAAAGAAAAAGATCTCGTCAAACCAGAAGTCAGGACTGAGGCGTAATATACATACACTCGCTTATACACTACAATGAGTGGTACACACTGCTCATTCTCTCATTAAGAACAGATGCTCAACTTACTCCACATTCAGAACTTCGCCATTATCAACCACTCAGAAGTCCAATTCAAATCGGGCATGACCACCATAACGGGCGAAACCGGTGCGGGTAAATCCATCTTACTTTTTGCTTTAGATATCGTGCTTGGGGCACGCGTTGATAAAACTTTTTTACATTCCACCAAAAATACTGAAATTTGCGCCACCTTTGATATTGACAATATCCCAAATGCTAAACGTTGGCTGATTCAACAAGACCTCACCGAAACACAAGACTCTGAATGCATCTTGCGACGAAAAATCAACCCCGCAGGAAAAAGCAAAGCTTACATTAACGGTACACTAGTCACATTGGCACAGATAAAAGAGCTCGCGACTTTGCTTATAAGTATTTATAGCCAACATGCACACCACGCCCTGCTTCAAAAAGAAAACCAACTAGAACGTCTAGATATTTACGCCGCTCACGCTCAGTTACTGGATGATGTAAAGCAGTCCGCATTGCAAGTTGCCACACTGGAGCAAACGCTTAAGACTCAACAAAGTGCTCAACAACACCTCAGCACGCAAAAGGCATTACTCGAATATCAATACCAAGAGCTTAATGAGCTAAACTTGAATGAAAATGAAGTGGAAATGCTAGAGCAAGAACATGACTCACTTGCCAATGCAGAACAACAAATATCGTCCTTACACCAATGTGCACACATGGTTTATGAAGATGATAATAACATCACCAGCCAAATCTCCAGCACTATTGCAACACTTCAAAATATTCCAGCGCAAACACCCGCTATTAATAATACGATTGAACTGTTACAGCAGGCAGAAGTTTATTCTCAAGAAGCCTATCAAGAAATTGTTGCTGCCTTAGGTGAACTTGAAGTAAATCCTGAAAAACTGGCGCAAGTAGAGAGCAGAATCTCCGAATGCCATGACATTGCTCGCAAACATCACATTGATATTAAACAGCTTTACCCATACATCAGCCATATTTCCAACGCGCTTCAACAAATACAGGATCAATGCCAAGACTTAGCGATATTACAAGACAAGCTTCGCATTGCAAAAGAAGCCTACAGCATCGCGGCTCAAAAACTTTCTCATTCAAGATCTAAAAATGCAAAACCTTTTGCAAAAGCGATCGAAGCACAAATCCAACAACTTAACATTCCAAATGGCAAATTTCATATTGAACTTACCCAAATAGATCGCACCTCACCTTATGGGTTTGACCTATGTGAATACCAAATCAGTTTTAACCAAGGGCAGCTTTTAGCGCCTCTTAACAAAGTCGCCTCAGGTGGCGAACTTAGTCGAATTGGACTTGCCATACAGGTTATTTCTTCTCAAAAAATTGCACCACCCACGATTCTCTTTGATGAGGTGGACGTCGGCATCAGTGGCGGAACGGCTGAGGTGGTTGGAAGGCTACTCCAAAAACTGAGCCATCGGGCACAAGTTATTTGCATTACGCACCAAGCTCAGGTAGCAGCTCAAGGGCAACAACATCTTCATATTGCAAAAGATCATCACGCCAAAAAAACCGCTTCACAAGTTATAGAGCTTTCAAATGATCAGCGTATAGAGGAAATTGCACGCATCATTGGTGGTATTGAAATCACGGAGCAAACCATGGCACATGCCACCGAAATGCTGGGAAAGCTTCAGCGTACTCAAGAAAAGACGCTTCAAGAATCTTAACAGTTCCTGTGAGAATATGCTAAAATCACGGCATATATAATATTCAATAAATCGAGTAATACGATGAATTTTGATTATGATGCAATCGTCATAGGCAGTGGCCCAGCCGGTGAAGGGGCAGCACTAAAAGCAGCAAAAGAAGGCAAGCACGTCGCCATGATTCAAGAAGATAATGAGATCGGGGGCAACTGCACCCACCGTGGCACAATCCCGAGCAAAGCACTTAGACACACAGTTCAGCAATTTGCTTTTCATGAAAAATACCATGATTACAGTTACCCTCAAATGCTCGAAAGCGCCCAAAAAGTCATTGATCAACAAGTCACACTTCGCACAGGATTTTATAAGCGAAATGATGTTGATATAATCAATGGTCGCGCTAGTTTTGTTGATGAGCATACCATTAAAGTGAAAGACAAATGGGACACACATCATAATCTCACCGCTCAGTTTTTTGTCATCGCAACAGGTTCAAGACCCTATCGCCCAGAATGCCTTGACTTTAATCATCCGAGGATTCTTGATAGCGACAAAATTTTACAGCTCAAAGATAATCCAAAATCCATTACCATCTATGGTGCTGGCGTTATCGGTTGTGAATATGCCTCTATTTTTAGAACGCTTAAGACAACAGTAAATCTTATCAATACACGAGACCAGCTTCTTTCTTTTCTGGATGATGAAATCATTGATGCGCTTAGCTATTACTTACGAGAGCAAGGTGTCAGAATTCGTCATAATGAAGCTTTAAAAGCCGTTATCCCAACTGATAATGAAGTCCTACTTGAGCTTGAGTCAAATAAAATTATTAAATCCGACTACTTTCTCTATGCCCAAGGACGAACAGGTAATTCAGATAATCTCGGGCTAGATACAATTGGTATTGAAACCGATCAACGTGGTTCCATTAAAGTAAACAAACATTATCAAACGCTTGCACATAAAAACATTTATGCCGTTGGTGATATTGTGGGATACCCTTCATTAGCTTCAGCGGCATTTGACCAAGGGCGATTTGCTGCCACTCATTTGGTTCAAGGAAAATGTAATGAACATTTGATCAAAGATATTCCAACCGGGATTTACACACTTCCTGAAATCAGCTCTGTAGGTAAAACAGAGAAAGAATTAACTGCTGAGAAAGTACCTTATGAAATAGGGCATGCTCACTTTAAAGACCTTGCTCGCGCCCAAATCACTGGCAAATTGACCGGAATGCTTAAAATTATCTTCCAGCGTGAAACGTTGGAGATTTTAGGAATTCACTGTTTTGGGAATCAGGCTTCTGAGATTATTCATATTGGTCAAGCGATTATGTCACAAAGAGGAAAGGCAAATACCTTAATGTATTTTGTGAATACCACGTTCAACTACCCGACAATGGCAGAAGCCTATCGAGTAGCTGCATTGAATGGTTTAAATCGCCTTTAAATTAAAGCAGCTTCCCCATTGTTGTTAATACATCTCTTGCGAGCTGCTTGCTTCTTTCTGGAGACCATCCCTGAATAGGGTCTGGCAAATCCGCATTATCTTTAAATGGCATTTCTAAGGTATAAGCCAAACAGCCAAAGGTTTCTCCTACATAGTTTGTTGCTTTCGACAAGTCACCTGTGCCCGGCGCATCCAGATCATAGCCATGCTTCGCTTGAAATTCACAACCAACAGATAATAATATTTTCTTAAATTGGTCTTCTAGTTTTTTCAGACGCTCATCATAACTAGGGTTCCCTTCATTACCTGCCACAAAGTTATAGGGTAATGCTTCATCACCATGCACATCCAGATACATATCCACACCCGTTTCATGCATCATTTCACGGACATAGTATACTTCTGGGCTATTTTCAATAGACGGTTCTAGCCACTCACGGTTCAGGTTTGCACCTGCGGCATTTGTGCGGAGATTACCCCTTGCGGCGCCATCTGGGTTCATATTTGGCACAATGTAAAAAGTGACTTCTTTTAACAAACGTTGCGCTACTGGGTCATCCTCATCTAGCAAACGCTCAAGAAACCCCTCAACAAACCATTCTGCCATGGTCTCACCTGGGTGCTGACGAGCTGTCATCCAATAGACTTTCTCTCCTTCACCTACTTGCAACACACTTAAATCACGTCCATCTACTGTTGAGCAAACGGGAATTACACCACAAACGGGTGAGGTTTGAGCGCTAGAGATTAAATCTAAATGACGTTCGTAGCTATATGGGGCAAAATAGGCAACATAAAAACAACTTGCGTCTGGTAATACTTCAAATTTCAAAGTTTTACCATCATAACTTCCCGGCACTCGATACCAAGTTTCACGATCATAAGAAACGCAAGGATTATATCCTTCCCACCCATCTGTATAAGAGGTTTTACCTGCATTAATAATTTCAAATTCATGCGTATCTTGATCCACAACATGTACTTGAAAATAAAACCACTGCAAAAAGTCAGAATGTGAGTCTTTGCGAATTTTTAAAACGGCCTTATGGTTATCCGTTGAAACAACTTCAATGCTACCACCATCAAAATGTGAAGAAATTTTCATGTCTTTCCTTATATGTGTTCAATAAATTAGGTGATCTACAGCATAACAAATTTTACGCTATTTAAAAAATCTAATTTCTATAGCACCTGATTTGCATCCGTTGCATTTGCAGGAATATCATGATGAGCAGTTCCTTCAATCACCTTATTCAAGAACGGGCGGTCTATCCACATTAGGATCGTAATAATTGCAGTTGCAATACCAATTTCTGCAAAGACTTAAAAAATGGAGACAATGCCATCAGTGAAGTTAAAACTAGTGCCTGACAGAATAAGCAAACTTGATAGACCCAATAATCCTCTTTTCATTTCCTCTCCTTTCTTTTAGTTAGATATTTATTGTTGTAATCTTGTTTTGGATTGACATTGTATCCAAAACCATAGTTATTAAACTTAACTGTGACTGGGTATAAAAGTATCAATCGTAGAGATATTCCCCACTTTTCCTAATATTGTTCTACATTTTGGGCTAAGGTGTCGAAAATGCAAACATTTGCCTTGTTTAGCATACTTCTCGGTAACAAATTGAATGGCATCTATAGCAGAATGATCTGCAACCCTGGTGTGCATAAAATTAATAACAACATCTTCAGGATCA
>CAUZSH010000070.1:0-8726 GCA_963582935.1 Gammaproteobacteria bacterium | reverse complement strand
TAAGGGAATGGAGTGCATGTATTTTCTTACTTGATAAATGTAATAAGATTGAGTGACATCATAAGTGCTTTATTGTGGTAAGCAAGATGTTTTAAAAGCATTTGTCTTATTGCCTTATAAATGTGCAAATGAATATCGAAAAAATTCTAGATGCAATTGATTAAAAAGTGTGCTTTAATGGTTGACTCAAATTCACCGAAATGGATGACAAAAAAAATGTTAAAAAATAATCGACATAGAAATACGGTTATAAAAGGATCATTGTTATTGCTTTCATGCCTTATTTTATCGGGTTGTATTGGTGCTGGTATTATGGCAGTTCAATCCGGTTACGATACTTATAAAGGTTCAGATGCAACGCAAGTTATTGTGGTTAAGAAGAAGAAAAATATAACTGCTATTGATAAAGTGACGCTTTATGTTGCTGGTATGGGTTCATCTGGTACGATTGAACTTCAAAAGAAGGGAACCTTAAGACCTTTGATTATCTCTGCATTAAAGTCAAAGAATCTTTATCAGTCAGGAGATTTAAGAGGTGATAGCCTAATAATTCAAATAAGAGAAGTAGTGGATGGTTATACCGATCGCACAATTTCTACGTATGTGATCATTAAGGATTATGAGGGTAAAGTCATTGCATCCAAAGCCTATTTTGTGGATGCGGCAGGTTTTAGAAGCTTAGAGTATGCCAAAGAAGCCTTTGCTCAGTCCGTTGCGACTTACATCAAGCAACCAATGGTTCATGTTAAACATCAGCATTCAACATAATTCAAAAAGAGCGTTAAAAAATGAAATCAAAATTTATTAAGTGTTTTTTGATCCCGGTATCGTTATTTGTGGTTATCACACAATTAACAGGCTGCATGATGGCTGTGAATACCTTTAGAAACCCAGATGCTCGAAGCATGGTCATTGTTCCAAAGCAGCGACCTGTGGTGGCCATCCATAAGATAGAAGTAGATATGAAAGGGTTGAGCATTCCTGGTAAGGAAAAGGTTGAGCAGAAAAATTTGTTATATAATGCAATTCTAAGTGAGCTTAAAAAAGAGCACCTGTGGGCAGATGTTGGCGATACAATTAAAATAACCGTTAGTAAGGTTGAAGGTAGCACGCTGTCAACCAATACGGTACAAGCTTATATTGAGGTGTTTAATGTCAAACAGCAAATAGTGGCATCAGGCGTGTTTGTGGTGACAGGGCGTGGCGTACAACAGATTGAAGGTGTGCGAGAAAAATTTGCTGAGCAACTTGTCAATTATCTAAAAAAACCAGTTATTAGCCACCTAAGTCATAAATAACTCCTGCGCCAAGTGTATTTACCGTGGCACTGGCATTACCACCCATCGGCACTAGATGATATTGGATGTTGTTAATAAGTGAAACTGGTGGAGGCGGCGGGGGTCGAACCCGCGTCCGAAAACCCTCAATCATTGGATCTACATGCTTAGGCAATCTATTAGTTTAACTAAAAGTTACCCGACAGCCAGGGAAAACCTTTAGCGATTCTGTAGGGTTTTAACTTTGAGATGCCAGACAAACCTCAGAGCGATCTTATGAAAGGGTGAGTGGATAGTGAATTCGGTTCATAAGCACACCAAATATATCCACCGTGTATCTAAGGTTTAGTTAGATTAAGCGGCTTTAGCAACAGCTGCAAATGAGCTGTCGTTAGCTGCAACACGAGTTGCTTTTTTATTGCCAGTTATTATAGCAATTGCATCTGATATTAACGAGGTCGATACTCCCTCGACATGCACCGCAGACGTTGTAGCTCTCGTCGAAACCATAATCGCCCCCAGTTGTCCTAATTTTACGCCGTAAACGATTGTATTGCAATAGATCAGAGCTGCTCGATTGAATTTTATCTGGCGAATAAGTTTCTTTTGATGTAACGATCTATAAGTTTATAACATAAAATGCAGGTTACTTGTTGATATTTAAAGAAATAGAATGAATTGAAATTTGATCTATTTGGTTTTTCCGTCTAAACTTTAAGCAAAAGTATATTTTGGAAAAGAGTAATTTGTATCCACTGAAAATTAATGTGCCGCCACCGCCACCCGGGTCGGTTGGATTATAAGATGCTAGTAGTTCCCGTCAAAGATCGAGCTGAGGAGTCCTTAGAGAGGCATTTTGAATTGTTCATGTGTAGACAATTTGCAACACGAAATATATGCTGATTGAGAAGTTTGAATATTAAGAAAGGTTGGTGGGCTATGAGTGTGTGAGTGAATTACTCCAAAGAGCCTTACTGGTTAACGGATAAACGATTACACCTTGACGATTTTCTTTCTTCAACACAACAAATATCTTCAAACTATGATGTGGTGATTGTTGGTGGGGGTTATACAGGATTATCCGCATCTATTGCTTTGGCAAAAATGGGGCGTACTGTGATTATTTTTGAGGCGTTGCGCTTGGGTGATGGGGCAAGTTGCAGAAATTGATTGAGTATGTTTTAGCAAACTACAGGCCGTTACCAGAAATAAAATCAATTAGAGCATCAAAATTTGCAATTAATGTATCTCCGACTAATAAACAGCTATGTAAATCTTTGGAAAATATGGGTATGGATCTTTTGCAGTTAACTTATTCTCTTGAATAAGACATACGTAGAACCACCATTCTTGATGTTACTTAAAATACAAATGCAACGCATATACTGACTGGGTTTGAACGCGTATAAGTAGCTTTAATGGAATCACCAAAGGATGCTAAAAGCATTTCTCTTAACTTCTATTTTAAGTCGGATAAGCCTATGGAACCCATATGCGGCATTTCACCGCACTAGGCGTAAACGATAGATCAATGACGTACTGAATTCATCGCTTACTGTCCGTACATAATAAAAAATTGGCAATGCTCGCCTATGTGTGCCAATTGACGATATGCTAGGCTATTTTAAACTGCGTTAATAATACAAGATGACTTTGGCATTTATTTCGGTAAAATATCAAATGGATTTACAGATATACGAATAAGAAATTATTGGAGTTAGAATGCCTCAGATTAACTTACCAGATGGTTCACAAAGAATTTTTGATCAAGCGGTGTCTGTGATGGATGTGGCTGCGGATATTGGTCCAGGGTTAGCAAAGGCGACGCTTGCGGGTGTCGTGGACAGCAAAACTGTTGATGCTAGTTTTGTGATGCAAAGTGATTCAGATCTTAGGATATTGACTGCCAAAGATGATGAAGGCCTGGAAGTGCTGCGTCATTCTTGTGCGCATCTAATGGCGCAAGCGGTAAAAACTTTATTTCCAAATACACAAGTCACTATTGGGCCTGTGATCGAAGATGGATTCTTCTATGACTTTGCTCGGGAATCTGCTTTTAGTACGGAAGAATTGCAAGCGATCGAGAAAAAAATGAAAGAGCTTGTAAAGGCGAATCTTCCTGTAACACGTAAAGAAATGGTACGAGATGAGGCAATTGAATATTTTGAATCTGTGGGTGAAAAATATAAAGCTGAAATTATTTGTGATCTGCCTGAAAGTGAAACCTTAACACTCTATACACAGGGTGATTTTACGGATTTATGTCGTGGGCCACATGTGCCAAATACCGGACATTTGAAAGTATTCAAACTGATGCGTACAGCTGGTGCTTATTGGCGAGGTGATTCTAAGAATGAAATGCTACAACGTATTTATGCCACAGCTTGGGCGGATAAAAAGCAGTTGAAAGATTATTTATATCGTTTAGAAGAAGCAGAGAAACGTGATCACCGCAAAATCGGCAAACAGCTCAATCTATTTCATTTCCAAGAAGACTCACCTGGGATTGCTTTTTGGCATCCAAAGGGTACGGCTATTTGGCGAGAAGTGGAAGATTACATGCGAGATTCCAATACGCGCTATGGCTGTACAGAAATTCGCACGCCCTTAATTGCAGATATTTCCTTGTGGCAAAAATCAGGTCATTGGGATAAATATGCTGAAAACATGTTTATGACCAGCTCAGAAAATAGAGACTATGCGCTTCGCCCCATGAATTGCCCGACATGTGTACAAGTTTTTAACCATCATTTACATAGCTATCGTGATTTACCCATTAGAATGGCGGAGTTTGGTGTGGTGCACAGGAATGAGGCTTCTGGCTCTTTGCATGGGTTAATGCGGGTTCGTAGTTTCACGCAAGATGATGGGCATATTTTTTGCACAGAATCTCAAATGGAAGCCGAAGTGATCAAGATGGTGGAGCAGTGTTTTGAGGTTTATCGAGACTTCGGTTTTGTTGACTTTGACGTGAAGTTGGCTTTGCGTCCTGATAATCGTATTGGTTCAGATGAGGTCTGGGATAAGTCTGAAAAGGCTTTGGCGAATGCGCTTGATAATAGTGGCGTGAAGTTTAGTTTCCTTCCTGGAGAAGGGGCATTTTATGGTCCTAAAATTGAATTCCATTTAAAAGATTCCATTGGGCGTAGTTGGCAGTGTGGCACGATCCAAATGGATTTCTCCATGCCCGAGCGTTTGGGTGCGACCTATATTGATGAAAACAGTGATCGAAAAGTGCCTGTTATGCTCCATCGTGCCATTGTGGGTTCACTTGAGCGTTTTATTGGGATGCTGATTGAGCATTATGCTGGATTATTGCCAGTATGGTTGTCTCCCGTTCAGGTGGTTTGTTTGGGCATTACCAACAAACAGGATGAATATCTGCACGAAATACATACAAAACTGCTAAAAAATGGATTTAGAGCAGAAATAGACTTGAGAAAAGATAAGATCGGGTTTAAAATCCGTGAGCACACTTTAGCCAAGATCCCTTATTTACTTGTAGCAGGGGAAAAAGAAGCGGCTGAAGGAAAGATTACCGTCCGAAAAAGGGATGGAGAAGACCTTGGCATCATGAGTGTTGAGCGTTTTGCAGATCTTTTGCGTGAACAAATTGAACAGAAGAAGTAGAAAAATTAATAAAAAGTTTGGAGGAATGCCCTATTAAAGCGCCAGGTAAAAAGAGTAAAAATCGCCTAAATGAAGAAATCAATGTACCTAAAGTACGTTTGGTTGGAAGTGAAGGTGAACAGCTGGGCATTGTGACGATAGAACATGCGCTTGGAAAAGCACGTGAAGAGGGGCTTGATCTCGTAGAGGTCGTGCCTCAAGCTGAGCCACCTGTTTGTCGCGTTATGGATTACAAAAAAGTTGTCTATGATGAGGTCAAAAAGAAGGCGGCGGCGAAGAAGAAGCAAAAGAAGACTCAGGTTAAAGAAATTAAACTGCGACCTGGGACGGATATAGGGGACTATCAGGTAAAACTACGCAACCTGATAAAGTTTCTGGAAAATGGTGATAAGGTTAAAATAACAGTACGCTTTAGAGGTCGTGAAATGGCACACCAAGAACTTGGTTTGGACATGATGAAACGCCTTGAAGTAGATCTGGCTGAATATGGGACAGTCGAACAGTATCCGAAACTGGAAGGCCGTCAAATGCTCATGCTTTTAGCCCCAAAGAAAAAATAAACAACCACATCGGAATGCGGAGTATATAAAAATGCCGAAAATGAAATCGAATAGTAGTGCGCTTAAGCGCTTTAGAAGAACGGGTAAAGGCGGTTTTAAACATCGTTCAGCGAACCGTGCTCACATCAATACTAAGATGACGACGAAGCGTAAACGTCATTTGCGTGGGATGAGCCAGATTGCGAAAGCTGATGTGCCAAGTATCAACCAAATGTTGCCTTATAGTTAAAGTGACATAAATAAAGTTTTTTTAAAGTGGAGTAAGTTATGCCAAGAGTAAAAAGAGGTGTGCAAGCACGCCGTCGTCATAAGAAGATATTAAATCAAGCGAAGGGCTATTACGGTGCTCGCTCACGTGTCTATCGTGTCGCGAAGCAAGCAGTAATCAAAGCAGGTCAATATGCTTATCGTGACCGTAAGCAAAGAAAAAGACAATTCCGTGCATTGTGGATTGTCCGTATTAATGCTGCTGTCCGTGCACATGATATGCGTTATAGTTCATTCATCAATGGTCTTAAAAAGGCTGAGATTGAGCTAGATCGTAAAGTGTTAGCTGAGATGGCTGTTTATAATAAAGAAGATTTTGCTAAAATCGTAGAAAAAGCAAAAGCTGCTTTAGCTTAAGTATTCAATAAAAAATTGATACAATGAAAAGGTGCTTTAAGCACCTTTTTTTATGCCTGAAATATATGGAACGGAAATGACGGAGTAATGTATGGCGAAAACCTATCTTTTTTATGATTTGGAAACTTCTGGGATTCACAAGTGTTTTGATCAAATTATGCAGTTTGCAGCTATTCGGACGGATGAGCAGCTGAATGAAATCGAACGCCATGAGTTTTTGGTTAAGCTGAACCCTGATACCATTGTTGATCCAGAAGCACTCATTGTGCATCATATTCCCTTAGAAAAGGCGAATAGTGAGGGAGTATCAGAATACGAAGCCGTTCAAAAAATCCATGCATTGATCAATGTGCCTGATACGGTCAGTGTTGGTTATAACACCTTGGGTTTTGATGATGAGTTTCTACGTTTTTCCTTCTACCGAAACCTTTTGAGTGTTTATACGCATCAGTTTGCCAATGATTGCTATCGTATGGATTTATATCCATTAGTTGCGGCTTATTATTTATATGATCATGAGCGTATTGCGTTTCCCACAAAGGATGGTAAGCCAAGCTTGAAGCTTGAGTTGCTGAATGAGGCAAATAAATTGGTGCTTGAAGGGCGCGCGCATGATGCCTTGGTGGATGTGGAAGTGACCGTGGCATTGGCAAGAAAGCTAAAGTCGAATGAACCAATGTGGCGCTTCTTGGAAGGTGGTTTTAAAAAGAAACATGATCAAAGGCAAGCAGAAAAATTTAAAGGTGGTCTTACCATAAAGGACACTTTTTATCAGCAAGCAATTATGGTGAATGGACGATTTGGTGTTGATAACCAATATCATGCACCTGTGCTAAATCTTGGGCAACATCGACATTATAAAAACCAAACCTGTTGGCTTCGTTTGGATTTACCAGAGTTGCGTGAAACCACGATTGAAACTATTTCAGAGCATACTTGGGTGATAAAGAAAAAATGGGGGGAACCGCCAATCTTATTGCCAGCACTACCACGTTTTGTGAAAAAATTGGGTGAGGCGAGGATCAATGAGATCAAAGAAAATAAAAAATGGCTGATGGAGAATCCAGATATATTTTTAGCCATTGTGGAGGATACTTTAGAGTATACCTATCCCAAGGTTGATGGGGTGGATATTGATGCCGCGCTATATACCTCTGGTTTTTTAGCACCTTGGGAAGAGCGTTTATGCCAGCAGTTTCATGGGGCAACTTTAGAAGCTAAGGCAAATATGTTGCCTAAATTTGAAGGTGATCTTCAGACAAGAGCATTGCGATTACTTGGACGTTTAAGCCCTGAGCATCTGCCAACGGAATTCCAAATGGATTTTCATCATTATCTTGAGCAGATTGCGTCCTTTGATGAAGCTGATTTATTGTTGGACTTCAGAGGAAATAAAAGACGCTCCGTGCCTGAATCTTTTGAGAAAATACAAACCCTCAAAGAGGAGCGTGAGTTATCAGATGAACAGTTAGCTCTGTTGGATGAATTAGAAGAATATATTTCTGTATAAGTGATAAAGAATGAAAATTGATAAAATATTTTCCGAGGCGGGTTTAAAAGTTCGCCAAGCGCAAGTAGAGATGGTGAAACATGTCAAAGATGCCGTGCTGAAAGACCAGAGGGTTGTGATTGAGGCAGGCACGGGTGTTGGAAAGACCTTTGCTTATTTGCTTGGAGCCTATCTTGGGCAAAAAGATCGCAAAGAGAAGAAGTGTATTATTATTTCCACTAATACCATTGCGTTGCAGGAGCAGTTGGTTGAAAAAGACCTCCCATTTTTAAAGAAATTGGTGAATGAGGATTTGAGCTATGTAATTGCGAAAGGGCGTGGACGGTATATTTGTCATAAGCGCCTAGCGAATACAATTTCCAATGCAGATAGTAATATTGATGTGGATATAGACACCTTAGATTATTTGGATGAACGGCTAGAAAAAGGCTGGTCTGGGGATATGGATACGCTGAAAAAACCGGTTCATTATAAGCAATGGCAGCACCTTTGTAATACTTCAACGACCTGTATTGGCAAGCGTTGTGAGTTTGTCAAAGAATGTGCGTTTATTCAGGCACGTAGACGATTGCGAAGTGCAGATATTGTGGTGGTGAATCATAGTTTGTTATTGTCGCATTTGTCTTTGGGTGATGGCTCAATTTTGCCTGAGTTTGAAAAGAGTATTTTTATTATTGATGAGTGCCATCATTTGCCAAATAAAGCGCTCTCTGCATTTTCAGGTCAGTTGACCTTAATGGGTTCACAGAAATGGATTAATGATGTGGACAAGACGCTTAATACCTTGCCTGGTGGGATAATACGTTCAGGTGATTTGGCATCTTTGCAAGAAAGTAAGAAAGTTTTGGTGACTTCATTGACAGAAGCTCAAAGCATTATTCATCGCTTATATTTGAAGCGTGATGTTAATGAGCGAAATGATGATATTTTTCGTTTAAAAGAAGTGTCTGTCTCGTTGATTGATTTGGCTAAGAATATTAAGAAAGCAGCATTAGAATACCAAAGTACGGTTAAGCGAGCGAAGAAAAGCCTTGATGATTTTGTTGAAACCAGTGATATTCATACACAAGATTCTTTAACCAAGCAATTTTCAGCGCTGAATTTTTATAATGAACGCATTGGGAA
>CAUZSH010000069.1:0-8727 GCA_963582935.1 Gammaproteobacteria bacterium | reverse complement strand
CCAGATGCTGCAATAATTTCCAAGGTTGATTCTGGTAAGCCTGTTCGTTATATACCGCTTATTTAGAGCAGAAAGAGGATATTCAGGAAGTGGTGGTTCATTAGTCTATTTCTGTAAATATAAATTCACCTTCAAATGGTGATAATAGGCTTTTTTTGCTACAATGCTTGATAATTCCTCAATATCTAAAAAATCTATGTCAGGGTTGCCAAATATTGTTATCGAAAGCTGGAGCGCATGGGCACCAAATTTGACTTCAAAAGATGATTGGATTCAATGGGCGAGCCATCCTGTATGCCCATCAGGTACTATGAAATTAGAAACTCAAGCCATTCCTCCAATGATTAAACGACGATGTAGCCAATTAAGTAAAATGTGCCTCGAAGTGGCAGCACAGGCAACCAAGGATCAAAAGATTGATTATGCTGTTTTTTGTTCTCAGCATGGAGAATTAGATCACAGTATTAGCCTGTTACAAAGTATTTGCCAAGAAGAACTTTTGTCTCCCATGAGTTTTGTGCAGTCCGTGCATAATACGGCATCGGGTTTGTATACGATTATCCATAAGATGCAGCAAAATTGCACCTCCATTGCCGCAGGGGATAGTACATTTTTAATGGGAATGTTAGATGCGATAGTATGGTTGCAAGGTCATCCAAGTGATCAAGTGCTTGTGGTGATGGGAGACAATTATATTCCAGAAATATTTACGCCTTTGAAGGTGCCAAATAATCATCAATATGCGGTGGCGTTTTTATTAAGGCGCGCAGAAGTTGGAGACAGGGCACTTAATGCTGAGTTTCTATCAAATCAAGAGATAAGCTCTCATTCATTGCTCTTAGCATTAGAGTTTCTGCAATGGTGGCTTGGAAAAAATGATATACTCTTGCAAAAAGGTTGTCAGCAATCAATAAGGTGGCAGCAAGCTTAAATGAAGACCAAAATAAATTATGCGTGGCGTGTATTTGCGACAGGATTTTGCTTTGTTGGGTTTGGGCTAGGAAGCCTTTTTATCGCATACCTTATTTTTCCCGTGATTCGTTGGGTAACACCTGATAGAACGAAGCAAATACAGCGTATTCAATATGTGATTCATTTATCCTTTAAATTTTTTTGTGGGATGATGCACCACACGGGATTAATCAACTATACCTTTAAGGGTTTTGATAAGTTGATCAAGGATCAAGGCGTTATTCTTATCTGCAATCATCCCACCTTGATTGATTATGTGGTGATTGTTTCTCAATTAACGCAATGTAATATCATTGTGAAAGAATCTTTATGGAAAAATCGCTATATGAATCAAGTGATTCGTTTAGCAGGATATATTCCAAATAGTCAGTCTGGCGAGTTGTTAGATTCGGTGAGGGATTCATTGAGTACAGGTAATAACTTGCTTATTTTTCCGGAAGGGACACGCACCAAGCCAAATAAGCCGCTTAAGTTGCAAAGAGGGGCGGCACAGCTTGCGCTGCGATTGCCAGCGAAGGCAAGAATGATTAGAATTACCACAACCGAGAGTGGTTTAAGCAAAGAAAGCAAATGGTACAAAGTGCCAAAGCGGAAAATTGATTATCGGATTAAGGTAGGTGAGCTGTTAGATCCTGAGACCTTTTTAGAAAAAACAGGTTCGCCTTCTTTAGCGGCAAGGCACTTAACCCGTTATTTTACAGAACAATTAGAAAAGGAAGCATGACATGAGCAATCTTGAAAACGAAGTAAAGCAACTTATTATTGAGGCGCTTAATTTAGAAGATATGACAATCGATGATATAGATAGCAACGAACCATTGTTTGTGGAAGGGTTGGGTTTGGATTCGATCGATGCGCTTGAATTAGGGGTTGCCATGAAAAAGAAATATAATATCACCATTAACTCGGAGGATGATACCACCAATAAGCATTTTGAATCGGTGGTGACTTTGGCCATATTTATCGAGCAAAATAGAGGTGAATGATATGGAATCCTCAAGAGAGAATATTTTAGGTGAATTACGCAAGATCATGGAAGAGCTTTTTGAAGTGGCACCTGAAGATGTGCAATTAGAGGTAAATTTATACGAAGAATTAGATCTCGATAGCATTGATGCCGTGGATTTGATTGTGCATTTGCAGACGATGACGGGGCGTAAGTTTAATCCTGAAGAGTTCAAGGCCGTGAGAACGGTTGAAGATGTGGTCAATGTCATTCATGCTGAGCTTTCAAAGCCGGTATCACCTGAGTAGGTTTATAGGCCAATGCGGAAAATCCTAACACCTCTTTTCACCGTATTGATGGTACTATTAATACTCTGTTATCCCTTTGCCATTTATTTTGGAATTCAGCATTTTTCACCACGCTATTTGGCATTGGTGATTGCTTTTATTTTTGTGATTCGTTTTGTCTTGTTAAAGCGTAGTGTATCGAAGACGCAACCCTCCAATAGCACCAAGTTAATTCCCATGATTATTATGGGCGTTGGGCTTGCAGTTTGTATTGTGGGGGTGATCTCAAATAGCCTGCTGATGATAAAGCTTTACCCCGTTTTGATCAGTGTATTAATGCTCGGTGTTTTTGGATATTCACTTCTTTATCCACCAACCGTGATTGAACGCTTGGCACGTCTGACTGAGCCGAATTTGCCTGCTGATGCCGTGATTTATATTCGTAAGGTTACTGTGGTGTGGTGTATCTTTTTTACATTGAATGCCTTAATTGCACTATGGACGGTGTTCTTTGCTTCCATGGCAGTTTGGACATTTTATAATGGCTTACTCTCTTATTTGTTAATGGGTTTGTTGTTTGCGGTGGAGTTTGTGGTGCGGTTTTTTGTGAAGAAGCGTATTGATCACAATATTAAACAGACAAGAAGTGATACCCCATGAACCCGGTAGAGCTATATTTGAAAGACCTCCTATCCCCCTGCAATAAAACCGCATTTCAGCACGAAAGCAAAAGCATCAGTAAGCAAAAATTTCTTGCAGATGTCGCAAGCTTACAAATCAATATTCTTGCCACATCACACCAGCGCTGGGCATTGTGCTATCAAAATAGTTATCAATTTAGTGTGGCATTATTTGCCGTGTTGACGAGTCAAAGAATCCCCATTTTATTATCCAACAATCAAGCAGGCACAGTGGCTAACTTTGTGAAATCCTATGATGCTATTTTGACGGATTTCCCACATTTAACCCAAACATGTTTTCCAGAAATACTAGATGAAAAGCCATGTGTGTCGGTATTAAAACCATCGCAAGAAATTATTTTATTTACTTCAGGCTCTACGGGAAACCCGAAAAAAATAGCTTGTAGTTTGGTGCAATTATTTAGTGAAGTGGCAGATCTAGAACAATGCTTCGGTGAAAAAATGCAAGGTAAAACGATTTATACCACGGTTTCTCATCAGCATATTTATGGGTTGCTTTTTACGGTGCTATGGCCATTAGCCGTGGGCAGAATCGTTTGCTATCCAGCCTTAGAATACCCTGAGGATATTCAACGTTTGGCTGATCAGCAGTCGAAAGTTGTTTTGGTGGCAAGCCCTGCTTTATTGAAGCGTTTACCTCAAGCGATACACATTGCTAGAGATTGGGTGATCTTTTCTTCTGGTGGGTCATTAATGAAAGCCGAGGCTAAAAATGTGGCAGAATCGTTGGGATATTATCCCATTGAAGTCTTGGGCAGTACCGAAACAGGTGGAGTGGGACATAGACAGCAACATGCGCTGGAAGGTAAAGACTATTGGGCATGTTTTCCGAGTGTCTCTATTGAAGTGGATGTGGCTTCTGGTTGTTTATGCTTGGACTCTCCATTTTTTGCAGGGAGTGATCCTTTTATCATGGGTGATCGAGTAGAAATTTTGGAGAATGGTAGATTTGCGTTGCTGGGGCGAGTGGATCGTATTGTTAAAATCGAAGAAAAACGCGTATCGTTAACCGAAATTGAACAGCATTTAGACCAAACATCCTGGGTGCAATCTTCCCGAGCCATTCCCATGTGTGACCATCGACAATACATTGCCGTGGTGGTGGTATTATCGGAAATAGGCAATACTATATTAGTCGAAAAAGGGAAGCTTTCGGTCAATAAACTATTGCAACAAGCGTTAACGCCTTACTTCGAACGTGTATTATTACCAAAGAAGTTCCGCTATGTGGAGGTAATCCCGACAAATGCTCAAGGTAAAATGGTGCAGGCGGATTTACAAAAATTATTTGAGACCATTTAAATGAAATATCCAATTATGTTATCACAAGCCGAGATTAGCGGTTCATCTGTAACCTTGCGTTTGAAAGTGCCCAAAGAAATTATTTACTTTGATGGGCATTTTGAGAATATGCCTGTATTAGCAGGCGTGGTGCAAGTAGATTGGGTCATTCAGTATGCCTGTGAGTTATTGAAAATAGAAAAACGGGATTTTAAAAAAATTGATCAAATGAAGTTTACGAAAGTGATGCTGCCTGAGATGGAGGTGAATTTGTTTTTACAGTTAAAAGGAGATGTTTTAAGCTTTAAATACTTTAGTGATGAGGCTGTATCATCTGCCAGAATAGTTTTCGCCTCAGGTAAACTGCGAAGGGCTTGATGAATGTCCATTGATAAACCGATGTCCTGCTGTATTGTGATTCCCAATTATAATCATGGGAGTTCTATGGAACAAGTTTTAGAATCGCTCGTACCCTATGGTTTGCCCTGTTTGATGGTTGATGATGGTAGTGAGGAATCAACTCGACTTATTCTGGAAAAATTAGCAACACAATATGATTGGGTGACGCTGCTAACATTATCGAGGAATATAGGAAAAGGTGGTGCGGTTCAAGCAGGGATTAAACAGGCAAGTAGGAAAGGTTATTCGCATGTCATTCAAATAGATGCAGATGGTCAACATGATTTGAGCGATTTCCCTAAATTTTTAGCAGAGATGAAAAAGCACCCTGAGAAATTAATATCAGGATTACCCATTTATGATGCATCTATTCCAAAAGGTCGTCTCTATGGGCGCAAGATTACAGATTTTTGGGTGATGATTGAAACACTGTCAAGATCGCTTAAAGATTCGATGTGTGGCTTTAGGGTGTACCCTTTGGCAGTGACCATAAAAGTGATGGAGAAATATGCTTTGGGTCAAAAAATGGATTTTGATATGGAAGTCATGGTGAAACTATATTGGGAAGGGGTGGAAACGCTTTATATTCCAACTAAAGTTATTTATCCCGAACAAGGGACTTCCCATTTTAAAATGCTACAAGATAATCTTTCTATCTCATGGATGCATACAAAATTATTTTTTGGCATGTTACCTAGAATCCCTAGCCTCATAAAAAGGCACAAGAAAGCGAAGACACCAGAAACCCAAGCCAAAAAAAATAACACCAATGAAAAGCACTGGTCCGAATTAAATGAACGAGGCAGCCTTTTTGCGATGCGTGCTATGTTGTTTGTTTATAGAGTATTGGGAAAACGGTGTATTTATTGGATGCTTTATCCGATTGTTGCCTATTTTTATCTGGTGAGTCGTATTTCTAAAAAAGCCTCTAAAAAGTATTTAGGCATATTGGAAGCCTATAGTGATCAAAATAAGGATGTTGCTAAAAAAAGTTTTCGACATTTTCTGGCTTTTTCTGAATCGGCTGTGGATAAGCTTTCGGTATGGAATAATGAAATTCAAATGTCTCATATTGATTTTCCCAATCACTGCTTATTTCAAGAAAATGTAGCGAAAAAACAAGGTGGGATTATTTTCTCAGCACACCTAGGCAATATTGAAATTGCTCGTGCGTTGTCTCGCTTTGAACCTGATGTGACGATTAATGCACTGGTGTTTAACCAACATGCGGTGAAATTTAATAGCTTACTTGAAACGTTAAATCCCGAATGCAAATTAAATATGATAGAAATTCAAGATGTGAATATTCAAGTTGCGATGGATTTGAAAGAACGGGTTGATCGTGGCGAATTCATTGTGATTATGGGTGATCGCACTTCAACCACACGCCCTGAGCGCACCATTCCAGTCAACTTTTTAGGCGAAACTGCCTATTTTCCAGAAGGTGCTTTTGTGTTGGGTGGCATACTGAAAACAACCGTCTATTTTATGTTGTGTATCAAAATGGATAGAAACCATTTCCAAGTCATCTATGAAGAATTTGCGGACAAGATGAAAATAGATCGCAAAGATCGAGCCGCTTCTTTGGCGCCTTATGCTCAGAAATATGCAGATAAACTATCAGGATATTGCCAACAATATCCTTTACAATGGTTTAACTTTTTTGATATTTGGAAAGTACCTGAAGCTTTAGATTCTAAAGAATTACCTTCTAAAAAATTGACCCCCTAACCCTAGACGAGAAGCACATGAAAAAAAATAACCTCTCTGCCATTACTTTTGGAAATCGTGAACTGAGTATTGAAGATATTGTTCATATCGCTCGCCATAAAGTGCCGATTCACTTAACGGATGATCAGAATTTTTTGAACAAAGTTGAAAAGGGAGTGGATTTTTTAGATAAGCTTTTACAAGAAGATGGCGTGATTTATGGCGTCACCACAGGCTATGGTGATTCTTGTGGACGATCGGTCCCCTTAAACTTAGTGCATGAGCTTCCCATCCACCTTTCTCGGTTTCATGGTTGTGGGCTTGGCGCTTATTTTAGTCATGAACAATCACGTGCCATTTTAGCTGTGCGTTTATGTTCGCTTGCACGAGGGGTTTCAGGGGTGAGTTTGACCTTAATGAAACAATTTGAAACTTTGCTAAACAAAGATATATGCCCTGTGATTCCAGAGGAAGGTTCCGTGGGGGCAAGTGGTGACTTAACCCCACTATCTTATGTGGTTGGCGTGCTGATTGGTGAGCGTGAGGTGACTTATCAAGGTGAGAAATACCTCACGACATCGATTTATCAGAAGCTGGGAATGGATGCCATTACCTTGCGACCCAAAGAGGCGCTTGCCATTATGAATGGCACAGCAGTGATGACAGCGTTGGCGTGTGAAGCCTATCATCGTACGGAATATCTTTGTAAATTAGCCGCGCGTTTAACGGCGATGGCAAGTGTGGCATTGAAGGGGAATGTCTTTCATTTTGATGAGAGGCTTTTTGCCGTAAAGCCACATCCTGGACAAAACCAGATTGCCGCTTGGATTCGTTCAGATCTGGAGCACAAAGAAATGCCACGAAACTCCAGTCGTTTGCAAGATCGCTATTCCTTACGCTGTGCGCCACATGTCATTGGTGTGGTACAAGACTCCATGGGTTGGTATCGCCAAATGATTGAAAATGAGTTAAACAGTGCAAACGACAATCCCATTATTGATGGTGAAGGGGAGCATGTACTGCATGGTGGACATTTTTATGGCGGTCATATTGCTTCGGTGATGGATACCATGAAAACGCAGGTGGCTAACCTTGCTGATTTGTTAGACCGTCAAATGGCATTGTTAATGGACACCAAATTCAACCATGGTTTGCCTGATAATCTTTCTTTTGCAGAAGGTGAGCGCCAAGCAATTAATCATGGGTTTAAGGCGGTGCAAATTGGCACTTCTGCATGGACGGCTGAGGCGTTAAAACTGACCATGCCCGCCAGTGTTTTTTCGCGTTCAACAGAATGTCACAATCAGGATAAGGTGAGCATGGGTACGATAGCGGCGAGAGATTGTTTGCGTGTGTTAGAACTGACGGAGCAGGTGTTTGCTGCACACTTATTAGCGGTTACACAGGCGATCATTATTCGCATGGAACGAAAAGAATTAGAGAAGAAACATATTTCTAAATCATTGGCACACATGATGATTGAAGTCTTAAATGATTTTGAATTAGTGAAAGAAGATCGTCCACTAGAGGGAGATTTGCGAGCCTTTGTTGCCAAGATACAATCACAAAGGTGGACGCTTTATGAAAAGTAAGCCGTAAGCTAGGTTAAGGCCCCGCAACCTGTATGGTTGTTTTACCGTTCCAATTGAAGCGCTTCCGCTTGATGCATTAAAATTAATTGTACAAGTACCTCTGGTGCCGATGATGGCTACCGTGGCTGTTGCGCCTGCATATTTAAATGTCGCCACGTTTTGTTTGCCATTCGGTGCAATACTGACGGCTGGAACGGATTTTTTTGTAGGAAGTTGTTCTAACTTACCGTTATTTGATATTCAGAATGAAAATAATGGCGTGTCCTACTATCATTGCTGGAATGGCTCAGTTTGAAAGATCGTTGATTAGTGAGAGAACCAAAGAGGGTCTTAAAGCAGCTAAAGCTCGCGGTAGGGTAGGGGGTCGCCCAAAAGGTATGGAGAAGAAAGTTGTCAATATATGTAAGTTGGTACAATACGAAGCCCACGCGAACGAGGAACTAAGCATTAGTTCTCTGCTAAAAACATATAGTGTTAGTAGGCACTCGTACTACAAATTTTTAAAGGTTCAGAAAGAGGGCGTCGTTGAGGTGCAAGAAGAGCTTAAGATAGGTGTTAAGTAGATGTCTTCAGAGCATTTAAAAAATTCAACAACTAAATCAATGCATGGCTTAACGTATGAAATTTTTGCTAGATAGTCCTTATTTGCCATGGATTGTATTTTTTCATTTAACGATAGCTGTATCATTTTTGTACCTCATGAATAAAAATAAACGCGTGTTGCTCGGTCGTTCATAGAAGATTTTGGCTCCTGCCAAAATCGAATCACTACCCTCGCAGATGGTTTTGCCTCAGACGCCCACCTCCGTACCGATCTTCCAAAAAACAAGCCTACAGTC
>CAUZSH010000068.1:0-9032 GCA_963582935.1 Gammaproteobacteria bacterium | reverse complement strand
CTTTGAAGCGCTTCAAAGATGATGCTATGGAAGTCAAAAAAGATATGGAATGTGGTATTGGTGTGAAAAACTACAACGATGTCAAAACAGGCGATCAGATTGAAGTCTTTGAAATCACTGAGGTAGCGAGGGAGATCTAAGCATGGCAAACAATGCAAGAGTACAGCGTGTTTCAGATGAAATACTAAAAACGCTGGTGACAGTTTTACGCAAAAAAATCCGAGACCCTCGTTTAGAATGGGTGAATATCACCAGTGTTGAAGTCTCCAAAGACTTATCTTATGCGAAAGTTTATTATACCTCTCTTGCAGATAAGAGTAATGCCAATCAGGATAATGATAACGTCACTGATAAAGACATCCAAAAAGCCTTTGCTAAATCTCTTGGGTTTTTTAGAAGCAGCATTGCAAGAGAAATGATGCTCAGAACAACGCCTAATCTCAAGTTTATTCAGGACACTTCCAGTGCATATGGTCGGAAAATGGATGACTTGATTAAAAAAGCGCGTGAACAAGACCGCGACTTTATTCATAAAGAAGACACCTCTTCTGAAGATATAGAAACACCCTCATCTTCTGATAATGAAAATAAAGGCAAACGCGAACGCCTTCGCTAAAGCTAAAATGCACTGCCTTTGCTATAAAGACCTATAAGCATTTCCTATCGTTCTATTCAATTTTATATATTTTACTTGTGGCAATGTTTCCCATAGAATACTCAACGTAAGCAAAACAACCTACTACTGGAGTACAACAATGCTAAAAAATATTGAAGGTCAAAATATCCCACAAGTTACTTTCCCAACCATGCAAGATGGTCAATGGATCAATGTCAGCAGCAATGATCTCTTTGCCAATAAAACCGTAGTGCTTTTTGCCCTTCCTGGCGCATTCACACCAACGTGCTCTTCGGCTCACGTACCAAGATACAATGAGCTTTTTTCTGCCTTTGCTGACAATGGCGTCGATAACATTATTTGCCTATCCGTTAATGACACCTTTGTCATGAATGCTTGGAAAAAAGATCAAAAAGCGGAAAACATTACTTTCTTGCCAGACGGTAATGGTGAATTTTCAGAAAAAATGGGCTTGCTTGTTGATAAATCAGAAATCGGATTTGGCAAGCGTTCATGGCGCTATGCAATGATTGTCAAAAATGGCGTGATTGAAAAAATGTTCATTGAACCTGAAGTGGATGGCGACCCCTTTGAAGTCTCTGACGCAGATACTGTACTCAATTACATCAACCCAAGTGCTAAATTACCAAAAGAAGTGACCATCATCACAAAACCTGGTTGCCCACACTGTGCGAGCGCTAAAAAACTTCTAAAAGAAAAGGGTCTTGCCTATGAAGAAATCGTGTTAGGTGGTGCAGTCACAACGACAAGCCTACATGCAATCACCGCCAAGAAGACAGTTCCTCAGATCTATATTGATGGAAAGAATATTGGTGGCAATGATGATCTTGTGGCTTACTTTAAGTAAACGCTAATCCTATATCATGTCATGTAGAGTTGGCTGTGGTGCTTGTTGCATTGCGATTTCAATTAGTTCACCCATTCCAGGTATGCCGCAAGGCAAGCCTGCGGGTGTTCGTTGTATCCAACTTGATAAAAGTAATCTCTGCAAACTCTTTGGGCATTCTTCTCGTCCAAGTGTTTGCCTTGAGTTTAAATTTTCTGAAGATCTTTGCGGTCAAACCAACCCAGAAGCTTTCTCTCTTTTGGAAAATCTCGAATCATTAACACATTAATCTTCTATCGTGAATGCGTTATTTTCACTAATATAAGCATCGACAATTTTAAGACTAACCCCACTAATACTGAATAACAAGGCCTCTCGATAGAGTCTCTGCAAATCATGTTGCACGAGTGTCGAAGCACCGCCAACAGAAAGACATGCAAAATTAATAACATATTGGGTAAGTTTAAAAGCATTTAACCTTACTATTACAGGATCCATATCAGAAAGTATCTGTCTACGTAGAACATCACATTGGTTAGATAAGATTTTTTTGATTGGCTTTGATAGTCTGGAATTAACGTCACCGCTTTCATAGCAATACCATGCAACATTGAAAGCATTTTTGACCTCCTAAATTTAGCCTGAGAAGTTCCTAGTGGATCTCTAGTCACAATTTTTCCTATTGAAATGGCATATTGATTAAAATTCATGGAAACCGTATTAATGCCTGAGGCGGCAATAGATTGCATTGGTGTTCCGATTTCAAAGCCTTCTTGTGGTAAAAAGTCCACACAAACAATAACTTCTTCACCTTCCAAATGAAACCCTAACAAAACTTTGTCATAAATCTTATAACCACTCGCCCAAGGTAAATAGCCATTTAGAATAATATTTCCTTGAGAAATATGAGCGGTAATCGGTTGCTTTTCACGTCTAAGATGTGCAATAGCAATACCACAGCTTTGAGAAGATAGAATTAGTGTGTCTTGCCTGACTTCACCACGATTAAGGTATGCGTGTTGCTCGGTCGTTCATAGAAGATTTTGGCTCCTGCCAAAATCGAATCACTACCCTCGCAGATGGTTTTGCCTCAGACGCCCACCTCCGTACCGATCTTCCAAAAAACAAGCCTACAGTCTCGTTTTTGAAAGCCAGTACTGCGTATATGGCTCTACGGGCTGGGAAATACCTTCCAGCTTCCAAAGGTCGAAGCGCTACGCACAATCTCTCAATGGAGCCGAAAGGCAGCCCTTCTGAGGACTACTCGACCTCGGCTTCGCCTCTCCCTGTCTCGCAGCGGAATCTGCACCGCTATTCTGGATTTGCAAAAAAGCGAGTGCGCCTGAAATATATGCTAAATTAGAGTATAGCTCATGTGCTAACTCAGCTTTTTCTTCATCCGCTGCTTTAGATAATAAGCCACGATACTGGTGATTTATTTCAGCAAGTGCCTTCTTCAACATTGACACATTAGAATCTGCTTGGTTCGCATCCATATCTGAAATTGGCGCTAGTATTAGCCTGATGCTCTGAGAGATACCCATCATTTGCTGACCTTACTCTTACCTTCTTTTTTAGCAATATAATCACTTTTGTCACCAGCGCAATAAGCTGGTCATCTTTGTCTAAGACTTCAACTTTCTTTTCAAAATTCATCTTTCCATGCTCAGCAACATAGGCTTTTATTTCATTTAACTCTTCTTCGGTTATGGTGAATGTAACATGTACCGCTGAACGAGCTGGCTTTATAAACTTTATATGGGATTCCTTATCCCACACAACATAGTTCTTACCCAGATTATTCACAATCATAAACATATAAAATGGATCGGTCATTGCGTATAGAGAGCCTCCAAAATGCGTCCCAACATAATTTCGATTTGACCACTTTAAAGGCATGGCAACCTCCACATGCCGATAGTCTTTGGAAATGTGTTTAATTTTGATCCCAGCACCTCGAAAAGGTTTGTAGAAATTGCCAATAAATTTTCCGATGGAAATGGCATAGCGCTCAGTAATTTTTGATTGCATTTTCCGCATTAAGCTTGCACTCATGATTAAATCTACATAAGAAGTTACATACATTTAAGTATAATGAATCTACAATAGGTCGCAATCCCTTAGAATAAAACACTGAGTATAAAAACCATGAGCCAAAAGCTAGTGCTTGTCGATGGATCTTCCTACCTTTTTCGTGCCTTTCACGCACTCCCTTACCTTACTAACTCAAAAGGTGATCCGACAGGCGCAATTACTGGGGTGATTAATATGCTGCGCAAGCTTCCTGACCAACATGCAACCAAACATGTTTGTGTTGTTTTTGATGCCAAAGGTAAAAACTTTCGCCATGATATTTATCCAGAATATAAAGCCAATCGTAAAAAAATGGCAGACGAACTTCGTGTGCAGATCGAGCCGCTACATAAAATTATTAAGGCAATGGGCTTCCCTCTAATTAGCATTCCAGACGTAGAAGCAGATGATGTCATTGGTACTCTTTCTACTCATGCATCTAATGAGGGTTGGGAAGTGGTGATTTCCACTGGCGATAAGGATATGGCGCAATTGGTCAATCAAAACGTAACCCTAATCGATACAATGAAAAATAAAGTGACCGATGAAGCAATGGTACAGGAAAGATTCGGGGTCACCCCCGATCAAATTATTGATTATCTTGCCTTAATGGGCGACGCATCGGACAACATTCCAGGCGTTCCTAAAGTCGGTCCTAAGACCGCATCTAAGTGGCTCAATGAGTTCCAGACAATCAAGGGTGTCATGGATAACGCGGATAGCATGAAAGGAAAGGTCGGTGAAAACTTACGCGCAAGTTTAGAATTTTTGCCACTCTCTTACAAACTGGCCACCATTAAATGTGATGTGAATTTTGATTATCAATTAAATGCGCTTCAAATGACACCACCAAACACAAACTATCTTCGCCGTGAATACGAACACTATGAGTTTAAAAATCTTCTTCGACAATTAGACCACGCAGAAGTGACAAATAGCTCGCCTCAAACCGTTTCTCCAACACCCTCTATTGATAGCAACTATGAAATCATCACGACTGAAACCCAGCTTGCAACTTGGATTGCCAAAATGGAAATAGCTAAGCTTTTTGCGATTGACACAGAAACCACCTCAATTGACCCTATGAAAGCAAGATTAGTTGGTATCTCGTTTGCAACCGAACCTGGAATTGCCGCTTATCTACCCCTTGCCCATAATTATGAAGATGCACCTAAACAACTCGATTTTACCGCAACGCTTCAACGCTTAAAACCGCTATTGGAGAACCCAGCTATTCAGAAAATCGGGCAGAATATCAAGTATGACCTAAAAGTACTTGCCCGAAATGGTATCACACTTCAAGGTGTTGCCTTTGACACCATGTTAGAGTCTTATGTATTTGACAGTGCAGCAACTCGCCATAACATGGATGCGCTTGCTAAAAAATATTTAAATTATGAGACGACCAAATTTGAAGAAGTGGCAGGTAAAGGTAAAAAACAGCTGACGTTCAATCAAGTATCTATTCCCATAGGTGGGCTTTATGCTGCGGAAGATGCCGATATTACTTTACGGTTACACCAATATTTATGGCCAAAAATAGAAGCAATCGAAACTCTTAAATCTCTTTTTGAACAAGTTGAAATGCCTGTTATGCAGGTTATTGACCATATTGAAAGAACTGGCGTTCGAATCAACAGTGATTTCCTCCAGGAACAAAGTGAAGCGCTTGAATCTCAAATAAATATATTAGCCAAGCAAGCCTATGAGCTTGCCGGCGAAGAATTTAACCTTTCCTCTGCCAAGCAACTTCGTGAAATCTTATTTGAAAAGCTTGAAATCCCTCCTCTGAAAAAAACCCCTGGAGGCGTCCCTTCCACCTCAGAAGAAGTGCTCAAAGAATTAGCCGAAGTTTATGAACTACCCTCTATTCTTATGGAATACCGCCACCTAACAAAACTCAAGTCTACCTATACCGATAAACTTCCACTCATGGTCAACCCAGAAACAGGCAGAGTACATACCTCCTACCACCAAGCAGTTGCAGTAACAGGACGCTTGTCTTCCTCAGATCCAAACCTCCAAAACATCCCTATCCGCTCCGAAACAGGTCGCAAAATCCGCCAAGCCTTTATTCCCAGCGAAGGGTATAAAATAGTCGCTGGTGATTACTCTCAGGTCGAGCTTAGAATCATGGCGCACCTCTCTCAAGATGCGAGCCTTTTAAAAGCATTCAAAGAAGGTGCTGACATTCATACTGCGACGGCCGCTGAAACGCTTGGCATTGCACCTGAAGAGGTCACCACTGAACAGCGTCGCAAAGCCAAAGCCGTCAACTTTGGACTGATTTATGGTATGTCTGCTTTTGGGCTTGCCAAGCAACTTAATATTTCTCGCTCGGAGGCGCAGACCTATGTGGACATTTATTTCGATCGCTATCCTGGTGTCCAGCAATATATGAAGACAAACAAAGCTCATGCTTTTGCAGATGGCTATGTGGAAACTATTTTTGGTCGTCGACTTTATTTGCCAGATATTAAAGCGAGAAACATGGGTATCCGTCGAGCTGCAGAACGTGTTGCTATTAATGCACCCATGCAGGGCAGTGCCGCGGATATTATTAAACGCGCCATGATTGATATTGGCCATTGGATTTCAACCGAAGCACAGGGCCGCGTGAAGATGATTATGCAGGTTCATGATGAACTGGTTTTTGAAGTCAAAGACGCCTACATTGAACAAGCTATTCCAAAAATAAAGTCCTTAATGGAAGGGGCAGCTAAGTTAGATATTCCTCTGATTGTAGATGTAGGTGTTGGCGATAACTGGGATGAGGCGCATTAATCACTTTTTTCTATTTTATTGCCCAACATAATCAGAAGTCCGAACCCAAATCGGGGAAATTGCTTGATTATTAAATCCCGCTTCACTCATAAATGACTCAACTTCTATAGCAAGCTTAGGATACGTCGCTCCCGCAGCATCTGATGTTTTGGTAATCACAAAGTAAAATTTAACCCCTTTATGCAACGTATCCTTTTCTTTTTTATCTTCAACCTTAAACTTAAGCGTCACAACACCTTGCCCGATTGCATCAACATCGTATCTTCCTGTACCCAAAACGAAAACAACAAATCGTCCATTTCTGGTATTTGGTCGGCTAAATTTAAACTTTAGTGTCGCACCTCCTTTCCCATCAAAAGTCCACACCCCAAGAGAAACAACATCCTCTCCCTTATTATAATATGCGTAGGTTCCTTGAAGGCTTGAAAGGCCAAAAGGTGCCGTGTTTGATGATTTTGCTTGCACTACACTAATACTCACCAATAGTAGCATCGCGATGTAAAATAATTTAATGAATGATTTTATGGGCATTATCGTCTCTCTTATCCTAGCCTATGAATCTTATATTCTAAATTATAGATTGATATGGAAAAACCACCAATCTATCACCTGATTATTTTTTCAAGCGCTTCACGCACACCCTTAATGGTTTTATAATTTGCGACACTTAACACTTTAACTGAGGTTTCAGCACCTGATGCGGCATAAAGATCGGCCATTGCGGAACCGGGCCCCAGATCGAGGACGAGGTCATAATCATATTCCGGGATCATTAAGTTAACAGCTCGCCAATTCAATCTTTCTGATAACGACTGAGAAATAAACTTAATTTCGCATTACTTTGACGTATTTTTCGACAATTCAGCGCACTTAAAATTGGGTATTTCATGCGCTTATCAGAAAAGTTATTCAACATAGGTCATTTTTTCTTAATCTCTTTTTTATAGTACCATATGTTGGTATAGTTTTTATCTTTACCAAATTTTTGGTTTGTTTTTTCAAAATAAACTAAGGTTATAGTTAACCAATAAATACCAATGCCGCCCATACATATGCCTATCAAAAAACTATTTTCTCAAAAAACACTTCTTATCTGCACGACCATAATTTTATTAGCAGGATGTAGTGCCACAAAAACACCCTCTCTAGATATTGAAGCCATCAATGCTGCACCTGTTAAAAAATCCTATGATTCTTTTTGCCTAAACACGAAACCAGACTCAAATTTATCTGGTACAAGACTCTGTGGAATAGATAAAAATGACATTGCCGCTTTCCATGGCATAGAGTATGCAAAGGCAAAACGTTGGCAACCACCGCATTTATACGATTATGAATTAACCGTCACTAATGCAGAGTATCATGGACCATTTTGCCCTCAAAACTCAAAAATTTCCCGACCTATTGGGCCCAATGGTTTGGTAATTGAAGATAATGAAGATTGCCTAAACATGAATATATGGACACCCAAATTTGCTATCAAAACTCATCAAAAATTACCCGTGGTTGTTTTTATTCATGGCGGCGCATTCGTATTGGGGAGTGGTTCGCAAAATTTATATGATGGTGCTAATTTTGCGAAGGATGGTATGGTTTTTATTACCGTTAATTACCGACTTGGAATACTAGGGTTTTTGCACCCAGAAGGTAAAAATAACATGTCAGGGAACTATGGCTTAATGGATCAACAAACTGCAATTCAGTGGGTTAGGAATAATATCTCACAGTTTGGCGGCAACCCCGATAACATCACGCTCATGGGCGAAAGTGCGGGTGCGATGTCAGTTGGTATATACCTCAGTAACTATGACAAAGACACAACATCCTATATTACAGGTGCGATAATGGAAAGCAACCCATACGGTGCGCCTTATAAAAGCAACGCTGATGCACTTATTGTCAGAAACAAGTATCAAGACCATGCCTGCAACATATTTACATCAAACTGTGATTTAAACACCTTTTCAACTCAAGCCCTGTTAAAATTACAAAATAGCCTCTCGAGCAAATTGGCAATCCCATTTAAGCCAAAATATTTGCTCACTTTTGAGCCTTATATAGATGATCAATACCTTAAGAGCCAACCTATTAACACTCGGATATCCATTCCTCTTCTAATGGGAACAAATGAAAATGAAGCTAATTTGTTTGTTGGAATGCTCATGAAAGCCACCACTATCTTTAGTTTGCCTTTAATTAATAAACTCACATATCAAGACATTGAAGCTAAGCTCTTTCCAAAGAGTTATATGAATCAAATCAAAAAAATGCCTCGTTATACTGCAGGTTCTCAATATATCAAAGGCGCTAAAAAAACATCTGTCTTTGATGCCATGAGCAACCTATTCACTGACGCATTTTTCCTTTGTCCAAGCAGAGAGGTTATGCGAAATGCAAGCTCAACCTATAAATATAGTTACGTTTTTAAGTACGTTTCAGAAAATCATGTTATGGCTGGAATGACAGATGTTTGCAATGATTTTGCATGCCATGCTTCCGAACTACCCTTTGTGTTTAATAATGCATTAACTGTCAGCGGTAAGCCCATTACTTTCACCGAGCATGACAAAAAAATAGCCCATTATATGCATCGTTCTTGGGCAAATTTTATCACCGCTACCAACCATAAGATCAGCCCCACACTTATGCGCCCACTTGGGGCAAACCTTGGTATCAATACCATCGAAAATATCTGGGAACAACGCGCCGATT
>CAUZSH010000067.1:0-10400 GCA_963582935.1 Gammaproteobacteria bacterium | reverse complement strand
GAGGATTCAGGTCAGATCGAATTAGATCTGTAATTGGGCAAACGTAGTTATGCAGCGGCTACGCCGCCAAGCACCACGGACCAGGTCCGTGGGAATCTATAATTCTTCTACTGTCATAGGGTGTGAGGGTGATCCAATTTGAAGGACGCCATGCAAAAGCCAACGAAGCGATGGAAAAGATGGCAAGGGTGCTTAATATGCTAAGGATTGAAAATGAGGAAGGATTTTTACTCGCTACCATATGGAAATACGTTATATTATCTTTTTAACATAAAGCATAGATAGACTTGCTAGAAAAGCCACAGTGGGATTGCATTATTTATTATTGAGAAGTATTTTTGTAGTTAGGTAGTGTTTCACCTAAATATTGTCTAATTTTTTCAGAGACTTCTGGGCAACGCAGATACCCAAAAGGATTATGAGTATTTTTAATAACTTTATTGAGCTTTTTGTTATATACCTTGTATTGGTTATTGACCAGTTGGTCCATGACTTCAATGCCACTATGATTTGGTTCATAAAAGGGCTTTAAATGTGTGCGATAGCATGCCAAGTCTGTGGGGTCTGAAAAATTAAACCAAGATTTGACGGCGGAAGGGGTGCGTAGTTTGCTTCGATGATGACCATCTTTTAAAGATAAAAATTGATGTTTACGGACGATTGCATAAGAAAGAGGTGCCCCAATCGTAATGAATTGCTCAATCTCAATATTAGGGATAAAAGATCGAATGTTTCTCAGTACATCATAGCAAATGATGGCGCCCATTGAGTGCCCAATAATCATAATCTTCTTGTCTCGATGGTTTTTTAGTTCTTGAATGAGTTTCCCCATTAAAATTTTACGTAAATTCTTTTTTTGCCCATCTCGATCAAGAATAAAGGTTTTTTTGTTATAGTAGTAAGCGAGGTCCCGAAAGACTTTGTGGGTTGTCCAGAAGGAAAGACGCTCATAATGCTGTGTGATGTCTAGTGTCATGCGAACAATGGATTGGTAGGCTAGTTTGAGTTTATTATGGAGGCTGTTTGAATAGGGCTCAAAAAATTGATTGAGATTATTCCTATAAGGCTCGTCATTATAAAGTTCATCAAAGTAATATCTTGCATCATTGTGCAAGGGGTACTTATGGAGAATGTCTGCCCAGTAGAGCATTTTTAAGTTGATGTTTATATCAATACCACAATTCTTATGTAGCCCCTCTAGAATAGCCGCTTCCCACCATTTTGAGATGATCTCGTCTTTATTTTTATTCATCAGCCCGTGAACGCCAATGATAATGGTATTATCGTCTCGCATCTTGCCGTGTTCATTATTATGATGTATTAGTAATTCTAGCTGAAATTCTGGAAAATAAATGGGCTTTGTCGATAACGTAATTTTAGCTGGGCATTCATGTTTTCAGTGGGTATAATGCGCTCGGAGAATTTAACACTTTATAAGGATCAAATCATGGCAGTTGAAAGAACGTTATCCATCATTAAACCAGATGCCGTTGCAAAGAATGTAATTGGTGATATTTATGCACGCTTTGAAAAAGCAGGTCTAAAAATAGTTGCTTCTAAAATGGCGCATTTATCTGCCCGTGAAGCAGGAGAGTTCTATGCAGTTCATAAAGAACGCCCATTTTTCGCCGCACTCGTTGAGTTTATGTCTTCAGGCCCTGTGATGATTCAAGCGCTTGAAGGTGAAAACGCCATTTTGAAAAACCGTGAGCTTATGGGAGCGACAAACCCTAAAGAAGCGGCTGTTGGTACAATTCGTGCAGACTTTGCAGCAAGCATTGACGCTAATGCCGTTCATGGTTCGGATGCGCCAGAGACAGCAGCAGAAGAAATCGCTTTCTTTTTTAGTGGTACACAAGTGCATTCTCGCTAAAAATATTTATAGACTACATCTTGTAGTTGCTTGGAAGTGCTCCTTATGGGGCATTTTTTGTTTTAGCCGGACAGGGATGTAGGAACCATTCATGTTAAGAAAACGCCACTTTATGTTGTTGTTGCCATTAGTGGTGGTATTTTCCTTTGGAATGGATACCTATGTGCCTTTTATTGTTGAAATAACTGGAGAGTTTCATACTAGTTCGCAGTTAATACAACTCACGCTTAGTAGCTATCTTTTTGCACTTGCCGCAGGGCAATTGATTGTTGGGATACTAGCAGATATTTATGGGCGTAAAGCTGTCTTGATTTATAGCGGGGTCATTTTTGCACTTTTGTCAATACTGTGTGTCTTTGCAAATTCCGTAGAAACGTTAATCTTTTTTCGTTTTTTGCAAGGCTTAGGTGTTTGTGGGTTACGTTCAGCAGCCTATGCTATTGTCAAAGATCATTACGATGGCGATGAAGCCGCATCGAAGCTTACAATGCTTTATAGTGCGGTGAGTTTATCGCCTATTGTTGCACCTTTAATCGGTGGCCTTGTTGGAAATATCTGGGGGTGGCGAGCTGTTTTTGTGTTGTTGGCAGCACTTGGGGTTTTATGTATATTTTGTGCGAAACAAGTGAATGATATTTATCAGCGCCCCAAAAAAGGTGCAAAATTGCCTTTTGGTTTTCGAGAGATTGTTCAAGTCATGACAAATACACAGGTGCTTATCTTTGGCTTGATGTCAGGTGCGGCGATTAGTTGTATGTTTAGCTTCGTCTCTAGTGTGGCCTATATTGTTGCAGATACTTATACCTTGCCTCATGCCTATATTTACATCAGTTTTTGTGTTGTGGGTGTTTTTATGCTGTGTGCGGGTCAACTGAGTGGTTGGACGATACTTCGATTTGGACGCAATAGAGTCTTTATGATTGCTTTTTTTGGCATTATTATTTTGCTTTGCCTGTTAGGCATGATGAATCACTATCATTGGATGAATTATTATACCTATATTATCTTTATATCATTGATTTTAGGATTGGCGGTTATTTTAAATGGTTGCGCTTTAGGTTTGGGTTTAGATGGACGCACACAGCTAGTTGGATTAGCCATTGCGGTGATTGGTATTTTTGGCTATGGCGTAGCGGCCTTTGGTGGCTGGCTGTTATCAATATTAGGCGTGACGATAGAGAATTATGTCTTAATTCTGCTCACCTATTTTTTGCTAGTGGCGGTAGTTTGGAAGATTTGGCAGCGACGACAAAAAAATCCGCGATAAAGGGCGTATTGAAAGTTGACATCGGCGCTCATGTCCTTATAATTACCACAGTTTTGCGGGAATAGCTCAGCGGTAGAGCACGACCTTGCCAAGGTCGGGGTCGCGAGTTCGAACCTCGTTTCCCGCTCCAGAACAAAAAAATTAAAGTTGGCATTTTGGATACTTGGCTGAGTAGCAAAATGGTTATGCAGGGGCCTGCAAAGCCCTGTACACCAGTTCGATTCTGGTCTCAGCCTCCATGTTAGATGGATAGCCCGGGTGGCGAAATTGGTAGACGCAAGGGACTTAAAATCCCTCGGTAGTAACTACCGTGCCGGTTCGAGTCCGGCCCCGGGCACCATTTAATTCAAGAGATTTTATCCTTTGTTCTTTCTATTATATTTTATGAAATGTAGGCAGTGCCATTAATGAAATTTAATATTTAAATTATGTGAATGATTCAATATACTTAGATAGCTCAATAGCCTAAATCATAGGGATGTGCGCTATTATAAACTTTATATGGGACATATTTTCCCAGTGCTTGATGAGGTCGGTCATGATTATTTTGTCATGGTCACTTCATTTTCAGGTAGGTTGTTTTAATAAGCTCTAAACCACACTTCCCATCTCAAAGATAGGCATATACATGGCAGTGACTAAGCCGCCTACCAGTACCCCTAATATTACCATAATCGCAGGCTCAAGCAAGCTACTGAGGTTGTCCACAGCAAGATCCACATCTTCCTCATAAATATCCGCAACCTTGGCAAGCATTTCATCGAGTCGACCAGATTCTTCACCAATAGAAATCATTTGCTCAACCATGGGGGGAAAACGCCCAGTATGTTCAACTGCATTTTTGATGTTTGTGCCACTAATGATTTCATCTCTGATGCGAAGTGCCGCATATTCATAGCTAAGGTTCCCTGTTGCCGTGGATACGGAGGTTAGGGCGTCCACTAAGGGCATGCCTGCGGCAAAGGTCGTAGACAGTGTGCGTGTGAATCGAGCGATACAGGATTTGTTTAAAATTGTGCCCACAATGGGAAGATTCAGGCTGAGCTTATCTAAAAACTCTTGAAACTTGAGTGAGCGTTTTTTTATCTGCTTAAAGAGAATGATGAAAACGACAATGCCTATAATCATAAGATACCAATAAGCCTGCATCCATCGAGAAAGATCTAGTACGAATCGAGTAAAGGCTGGCAAGTCTGCGCCAAAGCCCTCAAAAAGCTCTTCAAATGTAGGCACCACAAAAACCAGTAAGATAACGGTTACGGCAAAAGCGATAATAAGAATGGCGATGGGGTAGGTGAGGGCTTTTTTGATTTTTTTCTTGATGGATTCGGTTTTTTCTTTATAGGTGGCAATTCTGCCTAGCATGACCTCAAGGGTTCCTGACTGTTCGCCTGCATAGACAAGACTGCAATACAATTTATCAAATTGATCCGGGTGTGATTTAAGGGCATCAGAAAAGTTGGAACCGCCTTCGAGTTGCTCCTTTAAATCCTCGGCAAGCTTTTTAACTCCACCATGATCGGTGCCTTTGATGATCATATCCAGCGACATAATAATGGCAACGCCTGCTTGCATCATGGTTGCCATTTGCCTAGAAAAAAAAGCAATATCGAGGGGTTTTATTTTTTTCTTGCCCCCAAATAAGTCCTTGGGCTTTTTTTTAATTCTGGTGACTTTAATGCCTTGCTTGGCAATAATAGCTTTTGCTAGATTTACATTGGCAGCATACAGCGTACCGCGCATTTCATAGCCTTTTTTATCTTTACCTTTCCAGATAAATTCAGGCGTCTCTTTTACTTGGGTCGATTTTCGAGTGATTTTCTTTTTTTTATCTAGCGCCATAAGTTTCCATTACCTATTGTGTTACACGAGTGACTTCTTCCAGAGAGGTGACACCCTCAATGGCTTTATTAATGGCAGATTGCCGTAAATTATCGATTCCTTCTTTTTGGGCTTGCTCTGCAATCTCAATGGCATTGGCGTTATTAATGATCACTTTACGCATATCATCACTAATGGTCATGACTTCAAAGATGCCCACCCGTCCCTTATAACCGCCATTACATTTGCTACACCCCTTGGGGCTATAAAAAGTATGTTTTCCAGCAATTTGTTCGGGAGTGAATTTAAGTTTTACCAAGCTTTCATCCGGAATCTCAATCACTTGTTTGCAATTGTCACATAAACGTCGAGCCAGACGTTGGGCGATAATGATGATAACAGACCCTGCGATATTATAGGATTCAATCCCCATGTTAATGAGTCTGGAAACGGTTTCAGGTGCACTGTTAGTGTGGAGTGTAGATATCACTAAATGACCCGTTTGTGCAGCTTTTACAGCGATGCCCGCCGTTTCAAGATCTCTGATTTCCCCAATCATGATAATATCTGGATCTTGACGTAGAAAAGATTTCAATGCCGCTGAAAAAGTCAGCCCTGCTTTGATATGGATGTTGACCTGATTGACCCCAGGCAGGTTGATCTCAACAGGATCTTCAGCCGTTGATATGTTTTTGGTGGGCGTGTTTAAGATGTTTAACCCCGTGTAAAGAGAAACTGTTTTACCGCTCCCTGTGGGTCCAGTGACCAAAATCATACCTTGAGATTGGCCGAGCGCATGCATATAGTCTTCTTTTTGGCTGGCAGAATAGCCCAATTTTTCAATGCCCAGTTGAGCCGTTGTTGGATCGAGAATCCGTAGTACTACCTTTTCTCCGAACAGTGTGGGGCAGCTGGAAACCCGAAAATCAATGGCAGAACCTTTAGAAATCTGCATTTTAAAGCGACCATCTTGTGGAATTCTTCGTTCTGCAATGTCTAAGTTTGACATGATTTTAAGGCGAGAAGTGATTTTAGGTGCAAGCATAGTGGGAGGCGATGCAACTTCTTCCATCACGCCATCCAGACGAAAACGCACACGATAACTATATTCATAGGGCTCAAAATGGATATCAGAAGCACCTTTTTGAATAGCATCTAGGATGACTTTGTTTACAAATTTAACGACAGGAGCATCACGTGCTCCATCATCCTCTTCTTGAGTTCTAGCTTGCTCATTAATAATATCTAGATCAAGATCTTCTAAATTATCATCAAAGTCAGCTAAGGAGTTGCTCGCGTGCTCTTGTAATGTACGGTTAATAACGCTTCGAAGATCTTTGTCTTTAGCAAGCACGAGTTCTACTTCTAGTCCAGTACTAAAGCGAAATTGTTTAATGGGCTCAAGATTTAAAGGGTCAGCACTGGCAATAGTGAGCGTTTTACCACGTAAATAAATAGGCAGAGAGTTGTGCTCTCGCATAAGTTTTTCTTTTAAGTAAGATTTTGGAATGCTCTCTATAGAGAGAGAAAGCACATCAAACAGCCGAAGCCCAAAGGCATTTGCCGCAGTGTGCGCAAAATCACTTTGTTTCATAAACTGTTTATCAATCAAATAACCAATAGAGTTTTGTTGCACTTCATGCGCATGTTCTTGTGCCTCCAAACATGCTTCAGCAGGTGCTAAGCCTTTGTTGGCAATAAAGGCAGTAATGCCTTTCAGTTGCTGTGCAATATGTTCGTTCATATCAATTTTGTAAAATCATAATGCTATATAAGATAAGCCTAGTAAAAAATATAGGATATGCCAGCTATCCGGATATTTTGTAACAAATGTAATGTATTATTTGTTAATTGGGATTATATCCAAAATATTATAGCCATAAAAAAGCCCACTCCAGTGGGCTTTTAAGATAGGTTTTGAGGCTGGAACTATATGCCAGTGCAAGTTCCAGGCAGGTATTTTGCAACGATATTTGTGCTGGTACAAGCCCAAGTGATTGAACCAGTAGTATTAGTTGGCGTCAAAATCAGTGTGTCACCTGTAAGGCTTGAATCGTTGGTATACGTGATGGTAATGGCGCCACCAGTACCAATAGCAATACCAGATACACTTTGACCTGACGCGCTATCATAGTGTGCAGCACTATTACTTGCTGGAAAAGTACCATTTTGTTGCTGGTAACTCGCAACAGCTGTTTTAGCACTTGAAGCTAAAGCTAAACCTTCAGATACTTTTGCTCTAACGGTGTAGTTCAAATATGATGGAATTGCAATAGCCGCCAAAATACCAATAATCGCAATAACGATCATTAGCTCAATTAGGGTGAACCCCTTTTGAGTTTTACGTTTGATGATCATGTGTCTTCTCCTTTTTTAGTTTGTTGAACATGTCACTGGTAAATATAGACAATATTTTAAGGGTAATGCAAACTATTCAGATAATTATTTTGAAATAAACTGTAGGTTATTAATTAATCAGGCTTTATTTATTACATTTGTGCCACTCTATTGCAAGATAAGGGTTCCACATCGCACCTGTTGCACTCATGGCGATGTCAGCACCTGCATCAAAGTAATCATTAAAATGCTGAGCAGAGGTAATACCGCCCACACCGCAAAGCATAAAATCAAAGTTTTGCTGTTGTTTTATTTTTGCAATCCTTGAAATAGTTTCGATACCTATGTCACGGATAATATCACCACATATCCCGCTGGTTAGACGTCCATCACCGGGTAATGCTTGTGTGCCATCTGAGTGTCTGGCTTGCATTGAGATGGTGTTGATAGCGGCAATCCCATCAACATATTGGGCATTTTGAGAAATGACTTCCTGTAGGTGGTTATCTTCTTTGATGTAGCCCATCTTAATCATTACGGGAATATTTTTAACCACTCCTTTAACAGCTTTCGAAATAGCGGAGGAAAGGGCAGCATCTTGATAGATGCTACCCTCTTTTGAGGTCACATTGGGGCACGAATAGTTAAGCTCAATAGCTTTGGCACCTGCCTCAACCGCGAGTCGTGCGCATAGTGCATAATCTTCAATAATTGTGCGTTCCTCTGATGGTGTGCCCACACAAGAGACAATCATTAGCTGCCCTTTGGCGAGAGATTGATTGGCTTTTTCAATATCTGCTTGCCAGACCTCAATAGATTTACTCGGCATCCCAAAGGAATTGGTGATGGCAATTTCATTGGGTTCTGTGGGTTCAGATTGCCTTGAATAAATCGTGCTATTCATGTCGGCAGGCGTGAGCTGTGCCTTGGTTTCAATATATAGGCAGTTAGGTGCTGGGTGCACTTGTCGAAAGCAGGTGCGTAGCGTTTTATAGATAGGGAGATCAAACCTCAGTTTTCCATAGAGTTCGATGTAATTGGCATTTAATAGTGGACCTGCAGGCACGCCAAGTGGTGAGTTGACTTCATATCCCCACAATTTCATGGGTTTTATGTTGGTTCTTGTTGGAATGTTTCCTGAGAAGGTGGGGCCATTGTCATAATTCCAATCATAGGATTTTGAAATATCATAAGTAGATTGCATAGGGGGATTCCAAGGTGGATTTATATTATTCTACTGAGGCTTGTGTGGAATTGCTAGGATGATTTTAAACACTTTTTCGTAAAGGGCAGTCTAGATGGTTTTTAGTCAGCAAGTTATCTGCGGTTACCCAACCCAGAATCCAATAGTTAGGCGTATAGCGAATAACGTACGCATTGGTATAAATCTTGTTATATTGTGATATTTTTGGCAGTGCGATAATGACATATATGAGCAAACAGAGCATTGTGGCACTAGAGAAAAGCAATATCAGTTTTCCAGAATAGGAGGAAAATTTTGGTGTTGTTTCTGTAGACCATTTATTTTTATAGGCTATTGGTTTTACCGTGAGCAATATGCCAACAATGATGATTTATATCTGTTAATTTAATCTAAGCATCAAGAGTGTTATGCTATAAAGTGGCAATGAGTTAGTTCATTTGTACAGCTTCAATTGCCATGGTGTCTGGATTGACCATTACGTTATAACTATGTCCTGCCTCAAAGGTAAAGTCTGTGCCTTGAGTTTGTTCGTCAGGATTGCTAATAGGTGTTTCCCAGTTATCGTAAGAGTTCCCAATAATTGTGGCTTTAACACTGGTTACCCCATTTGAAAAAATAGCATCTAAACTGGAACTGTTAGCGACATCTTCTTGTTCTTGAGAGGAGGCAAGTGTACCCCATTGTTGATAAAAATTACTGGGAAGGGTTGTGTCATTCACTTGCCCAAAGGGATAAAAATTACCATCAACGACTAAGGTTACTGAGGCATTCTTTTGTTTGCCTGTGTTGGTTACTTGCATAATGAAGTATTGACCTACTGGAGGTGCTTCAGCGCCGAAAATTATGGTGCTAAATGCGCCAGCGGTTGCATAGGTATCGTTCCAGCCTTGCGGCATATAATCATTGTTTAAAGACCAGACCATAACGCCTGCAATCTTACCAAAATTTGTATTGTCTGCTTGCATGATTTCAATGTCAGCAGCTAATTCATTTAAAATGTCGGCTTGATTATAGTCTCTATCAGGAAAAGGAAACTCAGCGGTGGGGTTGAAAATGGTATATTGTCCGCCTGCGCCACGATTGGAGAGTTGCCCGATTAATATTTTAGTGGTAGCCGGGATATCTAAATATTGAGAAGCTGCGGCATTATTCATGGCTTCTGCGACAGCTTTAAAAAAACCAATTTCATTTTCTTCATAACCGCCAATTGTAAAGCCACCAGTGTTGTAGGTTTGCAGCATGATATAATCAACATAACCAGATGTAACGGCATCCCCATAGGTGTTTTTTTGAGCTAAGTCGTGACCAGACGTAAGGACTAAGTTTATTGGATTGTTAATATCAATAGAATCGCCCTGACCACCACTGGCATATACTTGGGGTGCGATAGAGATAAGGTGTCCTGCATTTTTAAACCCTTTTGCAAGGTCAGTAATGGTCTTTGAATCTATACCATTTTCCAGATCAAGATCAACGCCATGTATTTGTCCATTCCTCAATTGGGCATTATAGGCTTCTATTTGAAGGTCAATATTATTGATGACCGTATTTGAGTCTGGGATGCTTGTAACCGTTTCGCCCCCTAGGCTAAGGAAATTTTTGGTGTTTGGGGCTCCTTTATTGATCACATCCTGCATGATTTTTAGGTGCTCTTGGTTGATACTAGAAGTTTCCGGATCAGCAAATCCAAAGATAATAATATTGGATGCTTTGATGCCACTTTCTGTGACAAAGGGAATAGACCCTGGGGCATCAAGTTGGAAATAGGATGCTTTTAACATAGTGTCTTTTTGTAAAGCAGCAGCACTACCTGTGAAAAGTAGCCCTATAAAGGCGCACATTGTAATGAATAGTTTTTTCATTGCTCTCTCCTTGAGTTATTTTTTATATGAATCTCT
>CAUZSH010000066.1:0-10748 GCA_963582935.1 Gammaproteobacteria bacterium | reverse complement strand
AAGCCGTATCAAATTTTGGATACTCTCTTTTGAAGCTTTCAATATTCTCAATAAAGATTGATTTATACGTCTGAAGTTTACGTTTATTGTGGTTTGGATAAGCCATAACAGCCTGATTTGTATGAGATTACAATTGACAGACTGTATTGTATACATTTCTGAAAGAGTGTCAAAAAAGGTATTTCCTAATATATATAAAAAACACCACTTCCAATACCCTTAAAACAAACCCAACTACTTTTCAAAAAGAAAATTCGTACAAGAAATGATTCTAATAAAGTTAAAGAATTCTACCGCTTATTCACAATCTATATAGCTCACAATAAACCTCTGCACTTTTCTCCCAAGAAAAATCCTGTTTCATCGCTTTCTTTTGTATTTTTCGCCAAATTTTCTTTTGTGAATATAAACTCAAGGCATAGTAAATAGTTTCTTTCAATGCAAATACCGTCGGATCATACAATACAAACCCTGTAGCAATATTCGCCTCAATATTCTCGATTGTGGCATTCACCACCGTATCTGCCAAACCGCCCGTATGATGCACAATGGGCAATGTGCCATACGCCAAACTATACATTTGATTCAACCCGCAGGGCTCAAAACGTGACGGCATTAAAAATAAATCCGACCCCGCCTCTACTTGATGTGCCAAGGCTTCCGAGTAACCCACAAAAACAAAAACACGCAGAGGACAATCATGTGCTAACTGACGCAGTTGCAACTCAAGAGAGGCATCCCCTGAACCCACAAAAACAAAATTTGCATCACTATGCGCAATCAAATCAGGGATCACCGCAAGGATCAAATCAACACCTTTCTGATCTATCAATCTCCCAACAAAACCAATTAACGGGTTTTTAGATTGTGCCATTTTTTCAGATGCCCCCAACTCTAATAGCAATGATTTTTTATTTTTCGCTTTAAAGGTTGCAGGCTTTGAGGTTACGGAATAATTACAGGTAATATATCGATCTACAGCAGGATTCCAAAATGAACTGTCAATACCGTTCAAAATCCCTGACAGACGACCATGCGCTCGACGTTTTTGCATCACACCATCAAAACCATAGGCATATTGCGTGGTGCATATTTCCTTAGCATAGGTTGGACTTACTGTGGTCACAAAGTCTGACATCATAATCCCTGCTTTCAACATAGATAGGTTATCGTGAAACTCCACACCTTCTTCGGCATGCCACCAATATGAAGGAAGTTGCAATGATTCAAAAACAGAATGAGGGAAATTTCCTTGATACGCCATATTATGAATGGTAAAGATGGTCTTTGGACGTGCCGTTTCAAGCGTCAACAATGCTGGAACCAAACCCGTTTGCCAATCATTGCTGTGCACCACATCCGCCTTCCATTTTAACCCAACTCGATTCATAGCAACCTCAACCACCACTTTTGAAAAAATGGCAAATCGTTCGCCATTATCCCACCAATCTTTACCATCTGCTGCCAAATAAGGTCCATCAGGTCGATCAAACAACTCAGGAATATCTACGAGCAATGCGGTAATACCTGCATCTTTTATATCTGCTTGCAATAGTTTTACGGTATAACACTGCCCAAAGGCTTCGATATCACAACCGCCGACTTTTTTAAACTCGGAAAGTTTATCAAAAATAGAACGGTAAGCCGGAATCACTAAAGTGACATCATTCCCTAACTCATTCAATGCTTTTGGCAAACTTCCCGCGACATCGGCAAGCCCACCTGTTTTGATAAATGGCAATGCTTCTGAGGCACAGAATAAGATATTCATTTTTTTTGAAGGCATTTTATTACTCCTCATTTTTATTTGATAAACTCTTCTGTTTTAATTGAATAAAATGCTCAACTAAACGAATCATTAATTCTTTTTGATCTGGTTTACTTTCAGCGACCAGTAATGCCAGCGCAACTAGAGCATTATCATTAATCAATGCCTCCACAGGCTTTGCTAATAAATGTTGATTGATACGCAAATACCATAAAAATAGAAATGATCCACTTCGTTTATTGCCATCTGCCAAAGGATGGTTCTTGATAACAAAGTACAGCAAATGAGCGGCTCGACTAGCTATATTTGGATAAAAAAGCTCATCCTCAAAACCCTGTTCAATCGTGCCGATAGCTGAGGCTAAACCATTACCCCGTAACTGTCCAAATAACTCGGTCGCCTCGTCTGTTATTGTCGTCATATTTTATGGGCCTCTTGGGTTTAATTGTCAGCTCATCATTCTAAATGATATTGATGCTTAGGCAGTTTATTTTTCAATCTTCAAAACCACCAAAGCTAAAGGTGGCAAAATAATTTCTGCCGACACAGGACAGTTCATATAAGGAATATCCTCAGGCTTTACCAGCCCTAAGTTTCCTGAATTCGCCCCACCATAAGTTAAGCCATCTGAATTAATGAGCTCACGATAGTTTCCCGCTTCAGGCAATCCAATTCGATAATGATTGCGCTCTATAGGTGTGAAGTTAAAAATACAAACCACTTTTTGTTCATCAGACTCACGAATAAAACTTAATATAGATTGTGAGGCGTCATCACAGTCTAACCATCTAAATCCAGCTTGCTCAAAGTCACGCTGATAGAGTGCGGATTCTGTCGCATATAAATGATTGATGTCCTTAACAAAAAGCTGCGCTCCACGATTAGATGCACGATCACATAAATGCCAATCCAGTGCACGAGACTCACTCCACTCATGCCACTGTGCAAACTCGCACCCCATAAATAATAATTTCTTGCCCGGATGCAATAGCTGATAACCAATTAATAATCTAAAATTTGCCATTTTCTGCCAATCATCTCCTGGCATTTTACTCACTAAGGCACGTTTTAAATGCACCACCTCATCATGAGAAAGCGGTAGAATAAAATTCTCGCTATAAGCATAGGTTTGACTAAAGGTCAGATCATTTTGATGATGTGCTCGGTGAACGGGCTCTCGTTCTAAATATTCCAAGGTGTCATTCATCCACCCCATATTCCACTTCATTGAAAACCCTAACCCACCCATATCTGTTGGGCGTGAAACCATTGGCCATGAGGTTGATTCTTCTGCCATCATCAGCGCACCGGGGTGCTGTCCATGCACTTCTGAGTTAAGCGTTTGTAAAAACTCAACGGCTTCTAGATTCTCACAACCGCCATGTTCATTCGGAATCCACTGTCCTTCTTCACGAGAGTAATTCAAATACAACATCGATGCCACGGCATCCACCCGCAAGCCATCAATATGAAATTCTTTGATCCAATAAAGCGCATTTGCAATGAGAAAATTACGGACTTCATAGCGACCAAAATTAAATATATAAGTGCCCCAATCTTGATGCTCTCCTTTTCTTGGGTCCGCATATTCATATAAAGGTAACCCATCAAACCTTGCCAGCGCAAAAGCATCTTTAGGGAAATGTGCAGGCACCCAATCTAAAAACACACCGATATTATTCTGATGACAATGATCCACAAAATAACGAAAGTCATCCGGCGTGCCAAAGCGACTGCTTGGCGCATAATACCCTGAAACTTGATAGCCCCAAGACTGATCCAAGGGATGTTCCATCACAGGCAATAATTCAATATGGGTATAACCCATCCATTTTACATACTCCACAAGCTTATGGGCAATATCTCGGTAATTCAAAAAACCGCCATCATCTGTACGTTGCCAAGAACCTAAATGAACTTCATAAATATTAATCGGGCTGTGCTGCCAATCAAACTTGGTTCTTTGTTGCAACCAATGCTTGTCACCCCACTTATGTTCACTATCCACCACTATTGAGGCAGTTTTTGGGCGATGTTCCATTGATTTTGCATAAGGATCTGTTTTGACAATGCATTCATTATTTTGTGTCAAGATTTCAAACTTATAAACATCATTGGATTGCAAGCCGGGAATAAAGATCTCCCAAACGCCTGAACCACCGCAGACTCTCATCGGGTGACGTAAACCATTCCAGTTATTAAAGCCACCCACAACTGATACACGTTTCGCCGATGGCGCCCAAACTGAAAAGCGTACACCTTTAACTTGCTCTATTTCAACAACTTTTGCGCCCATCACCTCATAAATATCCCAATGACGCCCTTCGGCAAATAAATGCAAATCCAGCTCGCCTAAGGTTGAAGGGAAAGTATAAGGGCAAATTACAGAAGCGGTTATTGGAGATTGATTATCTTCCGCATTTTCAGTCCAATCAATACGATAATGCTCTGCTAATTTATTTTTTTGCGCCGTTGTAATATCTGCTATAAACAACCCAGTGTCTTTATAGCGCTCTAGTGGAATACAATCGTCAACCATTGCCGTTTCTGCCATAAGCAACCATGCTCGGATTTGCCATTTTTTGCCAACTTTATGGCAACCTAAAATATTGAATGGATCATGATTCTTGCCTTGTTCTAACTGCTTAATATCTTGTTCGAAATTATCCATAGTGGCTCTCTTTTACAACATCATCATTTTGATTTAATATTTTTGTTCGTCCTGATTTATGAATATACCCATTTAGCTTCTCAGCAAATTCCTCAGCAACTTGGGACCAATTAAATTGCCATAGCCAGTTATCTCCAATCACACCCGGCACATTCATACGCGCCTCGGTTCCCAGTTCTAATATATCCTGCATGGGAATAATTGCCCATTGTGCTCGCGAATTCAAGGCAGCAACGACCACAGGCCAAGGCATACTACCTTCGCACATCGCTAAATCAGATTCAACCAAATATTTGGTATGTGGATCAAGCGACTCGAGCCAACCTAACACTGTATCGTTGTCATGGGTTCCTGTATACACCACAGAATTTTCCACCTGATTTCTCAGAGAATGGGGGTTCTCATGGTGGCCATCGAAGCCAAATTGTAAAACAGACATCCCAGGAAGATTAAATTCATTTTTTAACGCAATCACTTCTGGCGTGATAAATCCTAAGTCTTCTGCTACCAAAGGTAAGTCTGGATGTGCCTCTTGCACTTTCTGTAACAACTCAACTCCCGGCGTTTTTACCCAACAACCATGAATGGCTGTTTCTTCCTCAGTATTAATTTCCCAAACCGCATCCAACCCCCTAAAGTGATCAATACGTAACACATCAAAGATGGATAATGCCGTGCGAATTCTTGAAAGCCACCATGTGAAGCCATCTACCTGCATAGCAGACCAATTATAATGAGGGTTCCCCCAACGTTGCCCATCTTCCGAAAAATAATCTGGTGGCACACCTGTCACAACGGTTGGGTTTAGTTCAGTATCTAGTTTAAATTGCTCAGGGTTTGCCCAAACATCTACACTGTCATAGGCAACAAAAATAGGCATGTCTCCGAATAGTTTAATGCCTTTCTTATTGGCATCATATTTTAAACGTGACCATAGAGCATGTATCGCAAACTGCTGTTTTTTATACCATAAAAGCTCATCTTGATGCGCTTTAGCAAAATTTTTAAGTGCCTTTTCATCTCGGTAACGATAACACGCTGCCCACTGAGACCATGACTGATCCTGAGTTTGCGTTTTCAATACCTTAAATAAGGCATAATCATGCAACCAATGAGGGGGCTGTTTCAAGTAACGACTGAATTCATTTTGCTGGGTTTGATCTTGTAAAAAATCCTGCTCCCAATTTTCTGGTAATAACGCTGGATTCATCGCAAAAGCCGAGTCACTTAAATACGGAGAAATCCCCTGAACAGGCGGTGTCAGTGGCAACATTTGCCAAATAGAAAAACCCGCTTTCTCCATCCAATCTAAAAATAGCCAAGCATGTTGATCTAACATGCCATTAGGCAGAGAAGTTGGATGCAATAAAACACCCGCCTGCCGATTTGTTAATATCTTTTGCAATGTTGTGCCTCCCCAATTATGGTTGCGTCAATATGCATTCCGACGCATAGTGCCCGCATTTTCAGCTGAATCACCACCATGAGACAAGGAAACGTCCACAGTTTCGGGACAAACCACGCCAAGCAAATCATACAGCCGCCTTAAATGCCGCCTATACAGCTCATCAAAGTCTTTAACACTATCAGAAGGGTTATATCCTCCAAACCACCAGAACCAATCTGATGCTTCACAGATCGCTAATTGCTCCGTTGCGGCTTCGGTTTGCTCACTATTTAAACTTTCTGATAATAAAACTTGATCATAAGTTTGCTTCGCTTCTACCAATAAATCCCAAGCCGCATTCTTATCTTTTTCACCGATCCAAGTTGAGAAAGAACCATAAACCCAGCTACCTGCTTTGAGCGTTGATAAATGATGCTCTTTAATATTTGATGTCAACGCTTCTGAAAATGTTGTCATTTCAATTTTTGCGCTTTTAGATAGTTTTTGATATAGCATTGTTAAAAATTTTGCAGCATTGTCTGGATAATATTCCCATGCATTTTCACCATCTAAAATCACAGAAACAACATGCTGATCAACCTCGCCACCAAGGCTATCTGCGATGTTTTCTAAATGATGTATAAAATTATTGACCGCATCTTCAGCGTTCCAATCTTTATATTGAAAACCAATTAAATCGGATAAGCCATCATCACGAAAAAATAAAGCACAGTGCTTATCTACAAGTTTCGTAGCTTCGTAAAGAGGCGCTTTGCTTGCTAAAACCTCAGCATTTATTTCCGCTTCATAAGAATGACGCCAAACACCTTCACCTGACGCTGTCCATTGAATATTAAATGTGTCTAATAAATCAATTGCCGCATCACTCAATGCACCCTCAGATAACCAGACACCCTTAGGTTTACACCCGAAGTGGCGCTGAAAAACATCTAACCCTTTTTGCATGTGCCAGGTCGCACGATCACTGCCGCCTGGATATGCCTTATAGTTCGGCATGGGCGCATCTGGCATCGCATCTCTCATGGATTCAAAGTCAATCAATAAAGGCACAATCGGGTGACCATGTGGTGTCATGGAGATTTCAATCTGCCCATTATCCTGCAAACGTTTATAGCGAGGGATAACGCTCTCAATTGCATCCGTAATCACCTCAATTAATAGACGTTGATCTTCCGTGGAAAAACAACCCTTCTTTTGCATTAATTGTTGCACACGTCTATCGGTTTTTTTTAATGCTGATCCCATCCAAGCTATGTGATACCACATTAATAAATCAATAAAAAATTGATCCGTTAAATAAGACGCTTGAAGATGTGATGATTCTTTCGCCTCGGACTTAGCATTATTGTTTAGAACATCCAATAACTTACGAAAGTCTGGCAACGTATCAATCATCATTGGGGCGTAAGCCCGCTGGCAATCTGAAATAATCTTTAGCTTATCTTCTATATTTTGAGGAATGGGGGAGGCTCCTGAAACCAAATTTAAAAGCCCATCATTCATTAATACTTTTTGAGTCTGCCACCCTTGATCAACCCGAATTTGGTCAAGCCTACTTTTCTTTAACCAATCACGCATTTGTTGCGCATACTCGCTTAACTGATCTAATAAGACGGGGGTAAAATTGACGACTGCTTTAGCGTCTGGGCAAGATTCAAGATATGCGACCATGTCGGTATAATCTTTCATCGCATGTAAATAGACCCAAGGTAAGCGGTATTCACCATCCAAACCATCGTTATAGTTTGGCTGATGCATGTGCCAACACAGCACAAGTTTTAATTTTTGACTATCCATGTTTTATATTCATTCACTCTATTTATTAAACTTCATTCATCACGAACATGTATGGTTTGACCAAGCATTCCAGGTGTCACCAAAGAAATGCCGTGCTCATCCACATAAAAACGCTTCTCATCATCCGCTCTATTTTCACCAATCACGGTGCCTTCAGGAATCCTAACGCCTTTATCAATAATCGCCTTAGTAATACGACAATTTCGAGCAATCTCAACGTTTGGCAATATAACACTATCTTTAATTAAGCTGTGGCTATGTAAATGACAACCACTAAAGATCACCGAGCGTTTCACCCTCGCTCCCGAGACAATACACCCAGACGCCACCAAGGAATCAATCGCCTCACCACGCCTACCTTTATCATCAAAAACAAACTTAGCTGACGGCATTTGTGCTTGATATGTCCAAATAGGCCAATCGCGATCATATAAATTTAACTCCGACTCAATAGCACATAACTCCATATTCGCCTTCCAATAGGATTCCACTGTACCGACATCTCGCCAATAATCAGGTTCACCTGTCTGCTCATTCACAAATGGATAAGCAATGACTTTCGCATTTCCAATACTTGACGGGATAATATCTTTACCAAAATCTCGGCTAGAGCTTGGATCATTGCGATCATCATCTAATTTACGGGCAAGGAATTCTGTAGAAAATATATAAATCCCCATAGAGGCTAATGCCAGATCAGGCTTACCAGGAACCGATTCAGGGTCAGCAGGCTTTTCTGTAAATTTGGTAATATTCATATCACCATCCACAGACATAACACCAAAGCCTGTGGCTTCCATACGAGGCACTTCAATGCAGCCGACCGTCACTTCTGCACCCGACTCAACATGTGCTGCCAGCATTTTTTCATAGTCCATGGTATAAATATGGTCACCACCTAAGATTAAGATATATTCTGGCTTACGTTGACGAATAATATCTAAGTTTTGATGAATCGCATCGGCAGTTCCCTCATACCATTCTTTACTCACACGTTGTTGCGCAGGCACAATTTCAACAAATTCATCTGCTTCATAGCGCATAAAGCTCCATGCGCGTTGTAAATGCCGAATCAATGAATGTGATTTATATTGCGTGAGCACTAAAATTTTCCGAATACCTGAGTTCACACAGTTTGATAATGCAAAATCAATAATTCGATATTTCCCACCAAAAGGCACCGCAGGCTTTGCGCGCCATTGCGTGAGATCCTTCAAGCGGCTACCAGCACCGCCAGCTAAGACAATTGCCATGACTTTTTTATTTAGATGTTTATGAGAAGAGGACATATCTATTTAATTACTCCATTTTATTAAAATAAATTCCATGTGAGAGATTATTGTTTAAATCAGCTGGAATTACAAACAATGCCTCTCAATTTATGAATGAATAACCTAAGAGCGCTTTTCGAAAACTAGACTAAACCATCACCATCAACTACACTATTTATACTCGTAGCTGAAAAACATATACCCATGTTAAAAACATATACCCATGTCAAAAACAAATAGCTTAAAAATAACATTTATTGCGGGCTCTGGCAGCATTTTTGAAACTTTTGATTTTTATATCTTTGCTGTTTTTGCTGTGGAAATAAGCAAGTCACTATTCGGCAGTGCGGATATAACCAGTTTAATCTTAACTTTTACAATTTTCGCCAGCGGTTATGTGGCTCGGATACTCGGTGGATTATACTTCGGCTACGTTGGTGATCGTTTTAGCCGCCAAAAAGCCTTCCTTTACACCATCATTATTATTGGATTTAGCTCAATGGCTATTTCTCTCATACCTGGTTACCAAACGATTGGTATTTTTGCTCCCCTAATATTGTTTGTTTTCAGGTTTCTCCAAGGATTTGCTTATGGTGGCGAGCTTTCAGGAGCAATCGTCTTAGTCAGTGAGCACATAAAAAAGTACAAAGGATTCTTTTGTGGTATTGTCATGCTATTGGCTATCTCAGGTGTACTGCTTGCAGAGTTACTTCATGGATTCCTTAGTCAGCATTTATCCGACTCTCAAATGACTCATTATGGCTGGCGCATTGCTTTTTTTGTTGGTGGCGCCGCAATCATGCACAGCTATATTTTACGTAAATCTCTCTTTGACTCAAGATCCATTTCAAAAACGGCAACGCCTAAAATTTCTTTTTCCGAGTATTTTCAGTGCTTTGTTACAGCACGCTATCAATTTTTGCTCGCCACATTAAGCATCACAGGAATCAACGTTTTTTTCTCAATTTGTCTTGCCTACCTTCCAACCTATTGCTACAACTACTGTAATATAAGTCAAATGACTTTTACTACGCTGATCACGATTCAAATAGCCGCAATGATGATCGGTGGACCTATCGGTGGCTGGCTATCAGATATTTTCTCACGACGCTCTGTTTACCTTTTTTCTAGCATCATTACAATTTCCATAACCTATTTTGTTATAAATACACTATCTCCTGATACCGACTCTACTACACTCTATATGGCCTTTGGTCTCTTTGCATTCTTAAATGGGGTAATGAATGGATTCATCCTTTGCTATATCTGCGAGCGATTCTCAACCAGGATTCGTTACACTGGTGTTGCGTTCAGTTTAAACTTTGGGTTGGCCATATTCACTGGGCTCCCTCCAATATTATTAACGTGGTTAAATTCGGCAATTAGTTCTACCTTAGACAGCCTTATTATATTTTTAATATTAAGTTACCTCATTCAAATCATTTCAATCATCTTACTTGAACGGTCTACAAGGCAACATCACACAATTAGCTCTACCATTGATGGTTTAAACTAATTCCGACAAAAACAATCTACCGTATGATCATTTACCATTCCAGTTGCCTGCATATATGCGTAAACAATGGTTCCACCTACAAACTTAAAGCCACGTTTTTTAAGATCTTTAGTGATTTTTTCAGATAAATCCGTCTTAGCAGGAATATCGGAATGATGTTGCCACGCATTTATAATCTGCTTATGGTCGACAAACTCCCAGATGTAATCGCTAAATGAGCCAAATTCATTTTGAATTTTTATAAAAGCTTTGGCGTTTGAAACTACAGAATTAATTTTCAGCTTGTTGCGAATAATCGCCTTATTTTGATAGAGGGA
>CAUZSH010000065.1:0-12002 GCA_963582935.1 Gammaproteobacteria bacterium | reverse complement strand
TAATTTGGTCATACAGGTTAAAGAGCGTCCTGCAATCAGTGCGATAGATATTTCGGGAAATGATGCCATTAAGACAGATGACCTTAAAAAAGGTCTGACCATGGCAGGTTTAGATGTCGGGAATATCTACAACCCTGACTTGCTAAAGCAAATTAAGCAGTCATTGGAAATGGAGTATTATAATTTAGGAAAATATGCTGTTCAAATTGTAGCGTCTGTCATTCCTTTAACGCGAAACCGAGTCGATATTAAAATTAAAATATCAGAAGGAAAGACAGCCAAAATACGTCGAATCGATATTATTGGGAATAAAAAATATACTCAAAGCACTTTAAGAGACGAGCTGGTATTGACCACGCCGTCCATTTGGAATCTTTGGGGCTTATTAACCAGTGATGATCAATATTCTACGCAAAGAATGCAGTCATCTATTGAGCAGTTGCGTTCTTACTATATGGATCGTGGCTATATTGATTTTAATGTGGAGTCTCACCAAGTTTCATTAAACCCCAATAAAGATAATACTTATGTCACGATGAATATTAGTCCGGGAAAAGTATACAAAGTCAGTAAAATTGATGTTGAGGGGAAACTGATTTTACCCCGAGAAAAAGTACGAGGTATGATTTCTCTAGATCCAGGTGCAGTGTTTTCACGTAAAGAGCTTTTGGATTCATCAAATAGAATTAAAGAGGCGCTGGGTAAGAAGGGCTATGCTTTTGCACAAGTCAATCCTGTGCCAACGATTGATCGTAAGGATAGAACGGTTGCAGTTACTTTTTATATTCAACCTGGCAAGAAAGTCTATGTGAGCCAAATCAACTTTAAAGGCAATGCGGTGACCAATGACAATGTTTATCGTAGAGAAATGCTGTATTCAGAGGGTGGTATATATAACAGTTATATGATTGAGCAGTCTAAGTTAAAGCTACAACGTTTGCCTTATGTTGAAAAAGTTACCATGAAAAAAGTGCCTGTTCCTGGCACAGATGATATGGTGAACTTAGATTACGATATTAAAGAGCGTAGTGCAAACTCCGTAACGGCAAGTCTTGGATACTCCCAGCTTTATAAGTTTATGGTGGGTGCAAGCTTAAATATGCCAAACCTATTGGGTACGGGTAATCAGGTGAGTTTGTCAACGCAACTCTCAAAACCTTATAAGTCATTATCCTTATCTTATACCAACCCATACTTTACCCAGTCTGGCATCTCTCAAACCATGAGTGCTTATGTGACCGATGTGGATACAGCAAGTACGACGTTGGCAAACTACTCTACAGATAGTTATGGTTTTAACTTGGGATATGGTATTCCGCTGACAATTAATGACACGGTGAATCTTGGTGCAGGCTTTGACCATACCTCGTTGATTAGCCCAGGTGCTGGGACTGGATCATCTAATACGGTTAGAAAACAGAACGGGGATAGTTTTAATTCCTATATGGTGAATATTGGCTGGACGCGTAATACTTCAAACCGTGCCTATTTTCCAACTCGAGGTGATATTTTTACGATTGGAGGGCAGGCATCGGTGCCAGGTTCTGATTTAACGTGGTATAAGACCAATATTAAGAATTCATGGTTTCATCCCATTACTGACTTTTTTACTTTTTCAGCAAAAACTGGTGTAGACTACGGTAATGGTTATGGAAGCACAGATCAGTTACCTTTTTTCCAAAATTATTATGGCGGTGGCTGGGGTAGCGTGCGTGGGTTTAATCAAGGATCAATGGGGCCACATGATGCTTTATCAAGAAATACATCAATTCATGGTAGCTCCCCTACTGAAGGGAATGCTTTGGGTGGAAATTTAAATGTTTATGCGAATTTTAATGCGCTCTTTCCTATTCCTGGAGTAAAAGATAGTAGTAATATGAGAATGGGGGCATTTTTTGATATGGGAAATGTATATAGTACCTATCAATACAAGAGTGGAGATGATAGATCTGTATATGAACAGACCCCGCGTACTCCAACGTTTGCAAACCTCCGTTACTCTGTAGGTATTGAATTCCAATGGCTATCACCAATGGGGCCCTTGGCATTTAGCTTCGCAAAACCGCTGAACTCAAAACCTGGAGATGACACACAAATATTCCAATTTAGTTTGGGACAAAGTTTTTAACGTTTTAAAAATAAAATAATAACAATAGAGGAAAAACCCATGAAGAAAGTACTAACAACTGCGATCGTTTCAACGGCATTAATCGGCGGAGCCGCTATGGCAGCAACCCCTTCAACGGCTATTCAGAAAATCGGGATTGTGGATTACCTGAAAGTGTATCAAGATACACCTCAAGGCGCCAAAAGCCTCGAAAGTTTAAAGGCTCAACTACAACCTAAAGTTGAAGAACTTCAAAAGAACCAGCAAGCATTAGCGGCTAAGTTGGATACATTTAATAAAAATGTAGCAACCATGACAAAAGAAGATGTTGCCGCAAAACAAAAAACCTTTACGAAAGAACAGCAAGGCTTCCAACAGAAAGTGATGCAACTACGTCAAGATGAGATGAAGAAAGAGCAAGCATTGGCTGAAGTTTTTCAAACAACGCTAAATAATGCGATTACTTCGGTTGGAAAAGATGGCAGCTATACCGTTATCTTGAATTCTCAAGCTGTACCGTACACCAGTTTCAAAGCAGGTGTTGTGGATGCAACAAATGCTGTGGTTAAAATCATGAATACGGATGCAAAATAGGCTACAATACCTTTCATGCTTTAATGATAAGGATTGAAGAATGTCAAACTATACCTATACGCTGGCTAAGCTGGCTGAATTGTTAGAAGGTGAAGTGCATGGCGATGCAACAGTTGAAGTGAGCGCTTTGGCGCCGCTTTTTGATGCAAGAGCGGGGCAACTATCCTTTTTAGCCAATCCAAAATATACAGATCAAGTTGCAACTACCCAAGCATCTGCTGTCTTGCTTACCAAGGAAGCGTTGCCTTTATGTCAAACCAATGCCATTGTGCTTGCAAATCCTTATCTTGCTTTTGCAAAAGTAGCAAGCCTATTTGATAAGACACCAAAGCCGAAAGCAGGTATTCATCCTAGTGCTGTGATTGATGAGACGGCTAAAATTGATGCAACTGCGTCAATTGCGGCGAATGTTGTGATCGGTGCTTACACGGTGGTTGGTGCCGATGTTGAGATTGGCGCCAATACGGTTATATCCGATTATTGCCATTTAAGTGATAACGTAAAAATCAAAACCAATGTCTCTATTTACCATGATGTAAAAATGGGTAAAAATACGATTATTCATGCCAACTCTGTGATCGGTAGTGATGGTTTTGGTAATGCAAAAGATCACCAAGGTAACTGGCTTAAGATCCCACAGCTTGGCGGTGTCGTCATTGGTGCGGGTGTTGAAATTGGTGCTTGTACAAGCATTGATCGCGGTGCGATTGCGGATACCATAATTCATGATGGCGTTAAAATAGACAACCAAGTTCAGATTGGTCACAATGTTGAAGTAGGGAAAAATACCGCAATGGCTGCTCAAACGGGCATTGCAGGTAGTGTTAAAATTGGAGAGAATTGTTTGTTCGGTGGGCAGGCTGGAATCTCTGGTCATATCGAAATTGCAGATCAAGTCATGATTGGTCCTAAAAGTGGTGTAATGAGTTCTATTACTGAACCCGGGGTCTATTCCTCGATTATTCCAGCAAAAGGACATATGCAATGGAAACGAATACTTGCAAGGATGTATAATTTAGATAAACTTACCAATAGAGTGAAAACGCTTGAGAAAAAAGTATCTGAATAGTTGGATGCGCCCACGAACTCAATAAGGGTAAGATTAATCATGAAGATGGATATACATCAGATACTCAATAGACTACCACATCGCTATCCTTTTTTATTGGTGGATAAAGTGTTGGAGATAGATTTTGCTGATGAATCAATTATTGCTCAGAAAAATGTTACCTTTAACGAACCTTTTTTTCAAGGTCACTTCCCCGATAATCCAGTGATGCCCGGTGTTTTAATGGTTGAAGCTTTAGCGCAGGCAACTGCTTTGCTTGCTTATGGCTTAATGGAAGATCGAAACCTGTTGAATCCAGATAATATTTTCTTTTTAGTTGGTATTGATAAGGTAAAGATTAAAAGGCAAGTTATTCCTGGAGATATTCTCACGTTGAAATCTAAATTTATTCGAATGAAAGCAGGCATTTATAAGTGTGAAACTTTAGCATTAGTGGGCGACGAGCTAGCATGTACGGCAAACTTAACTGCAGCTTATCGAGGTGCTACATCGTGATTGATCCAAGAGCAGTTATTTATGATGGTGCGCAAATTGCGGAAGGAGTTGAGATAGGACCTTTTTCTGTGATTGGCTCTGAAGTGGTGATTGGTGAAGGTTGTAAGATTAGCTCGCATGTAGTGATTAATGGAAAAACCACACTGGGCAAGAATAACCGCATTTATCAGTTTGCATCGGTGGGGGAAGAGCCTATTGATCGCACTTTTCATGGTGAACTCTCTCAAACCATTATTGGTGATGATAATATCATCCGAGAAGGTGTGACCATTCATGGTGGTACCGCAAAAGATCGCTGTATTACGGAAATTGGCAGTCGGAACCTCATTATGAATTATGTGCATATCGGGCATGATTGTATTTTGGGTAATAATATTACCCTTGTTAATTATTGTGGCCTGGCAGGACATGTTATAATTAACGATTTTGTCACTATTGGAATCTCTTGTGGTGTTCATCAATTTGTGCGTGTTGGCTCCTATGTGTTTGTTGCACACGGTACGATGGTGCTCAAAAATATTCCTCCCTATCTGATGGTAACTGGTGGCATTAAAGCCACACCTTGTGGTGTGAATGTTGAAGGGTTGAAGCGTACAGGATTTACCAAAGAACAACTTTCTAATGTTCAAGCAGCGTATAAAATTTTGTATCGCCAAGGGCTTCGGTTGGTCGAAGCTATTGAAAAAATCAAAGAACTTCGCGATGAGAAAGATGCCAAAGAGCTCGACTTATTTATTGAAGTTTTATCTAGTAGCGATAGAGGTGTGATCCGCTAGTGCGTATTGCGATTGTGGCAGGTGAGCCTTCTGGTGATCAGCTTGCAGAAGGATTGGTTCAAAAATTGAAAGCACATTATCCAGATGCCATCATTGAAGGCATTGCGGGTGAAAAAATGCAAGTCGCTGGTTGCAAAACGCTTTTTCCTTTGGAGACACTTTCGGTGATGGGCGTTGTGGAGGTGATTAAAAATTTACCTGCCATTCTTAAAATCCGCAGAGGCATACTTAAACACTTTAAAGCCAACAGACCTGATATTTATATTGGAGTGGATGCGCCTGATTTTAATTTGCCGGTTGAAAAAAAACTAAGACCCTTAGGGGTTAAAACAGTGCATTATGTTAGCCCTTCCGTTTGGGCATGGCGTGAAGGTCGTATGAAAACGATTAAAAAAGCCACGGATGTAGTATTGGCAATCTTACCTTTTGAGGAGGCATTTTACCAAAAACACAATCACCGAGCTGTATTTGTGGGGCATCCATTAGCCAATAAAATATCGATTGAACCAAATACTTTACAAGCAAAACAAAAACTCCAATTGGATGAAAATAAAATATCAGTGGCATTATTGCCAGGAAGCCGTGCACAAGAAGTTGAGCGTCTATTAAAACCTTTTCTGGGTGCAGCTTTAATCTGTCAGGAAAAGTTAGACCGACCATTGCAGTTTGTGATTCCTGTGGCAAAACCTTCTTTGAGTGTTGAGATTGAGAAATACCAAGACATAATTTCTCAGCTGGACGTTAAGGTGATTGCAGGAAATGCGCATACGGTGTTAGAAGCGGCAGATTATGTGATGTTGGCATCAGGTACGGCAGCCTTAGAGGCGATGCTCTACAAGAAACCAATGGTGATGGCCTATAAGTTTGGAAAAATTAACTACCTTATTGCAAAGACATTTATTAAAATTAAACGTTTTTCATTGCCAAACATCCTTGCTGATGATGATGTTATTCTTGAGCTTATCCAAGATAACGCCACAGCTGAAACTTTGTCTGATGAGTTGATATGTTTAATGACGAATTCAGAGGCACGCGAGAAAATGGTATCTAAATTTTATGAGCTGCATGAAATGTTGAGATGTGATTCTGATGAAAAGGCCTTTCAGGTTGTGAAAGACTTGATCGAAGCTCAAAAATAACCGTCCTGTCTATGCTGGCAGTTATCAAGTTTGTGATTATTCCATGTGAGAGTGAATTGGTTTGTGTATCTTCTCAGGCTCAATTATCATGGATTAAAATACCTTGTAATCTGATAAAAAAACAATGATTCCAAAGTTAATTGCCCACCCTGATCTCCCAGTGTTATATGAAAAATATCTTGATGCGCTTAAAAAAGATCAGTTTTTAGGTGATATTCAAACAGATTATAGTTCTAGATTGGCGACGGCGACAGATAATAGTATTTATCAAGTAGTCCCTAAAGTTGTGCTTTTTCCCCGTTCTGAAAAGGATATTCAAAAAGTTTTTTTACTCGCTGCAAAGCCTGAGTTTAGAACGGTTACTTTTAGTCCGCGTGGTGGTGGCACAGGCACAAATGGCCAGTCATTAACGGATGGCATTATGATTGATTGTTCGCGTTTTATGAATAAGATTAAGCAGATTGATATAGCCAAGGGCGAAGTCACCGTTGAGCCCGGTGTGGTGTTGGATCAGTTGAATGAGGTTGTGGAAAAAGAAGGCGTTTTTTTTGCCCCAAACTTATCTCCAAGTAATCGGGCGACCATTGGTGGTATGGCAAATACAGATGCCTGTGGTAAAGGCTCTCGAATTTATGGGCGTACAAGTGAGCATATTATCAAGTTGAAGTGCCTGTTGGTAAATGGTGACGTGTTGGAGACCAAAGAAATTTCTTTTACAGAGCTTGATGCGTTGATTTCAAATGACGGGAAACTTAAAGAGGCTGGAGCAGGTGAGGGTTCTGAAAATATTGCGGAGATTTATCATAAGATAAAAACTAAAATTTTAGGCCAAACCGAGGAGATTGAAGCGCAATTTCCAAAGCTTACTCGATTTATGACAGGTTACAATTTGGCGAAAGTGATCGATCAAAAAAATAAAACCTTTAACTTAAATTATCTTATTGCGGGCTCCGAAGGCACGCTTGTTTATGTGACAGAATTGACCTTAAAATTAACGCCTTTGCCCAAAAAAAAGATGCTTTTTGCGATCCAATATGCCAGCTTTGATGCAGCCCTTCGGGATGGTCGAACGCTTTTAAAATTTGATCCAGCCGCCTTAGAAACCATTGATGATAATATTTTAAAATTGGCGGAGCATGACGAGATTTATAGTAAGGTATCGCACATGCTCAAGGCAAAAGAGGGTGCTTTCCCGGAGGGCATTAATTTATTGGAATTTACCGCAGAAACCTTACAAGATTTTGATTATCTTAAAGTTACAGATTTCCTCCAAAAAGCAGAAAAAGAGCATAAAATACTTGGATTCTATTGCGCTCTAAAAGACAAAGATATTTCAGCACTCTGGGATTTGAGAAAAAAAGGTGTGGGTTTGCTGGGGGCAATGAAAGGTACAAGAAAGCCAATCCCTTTTATGGAAGACACGGCTGTGCCGCCAGAATGTTTGGCGGATTATATTGTAGAATTACGCCATTTATTAGATGGTTATGGTCTAAAATATGGCATGTTCGGACATGTGGATGTGGGGTGTTTGCATATGCGTCCTGCTTTAGATATTAATACAGAGGAGGACCGGCAATTAGTCGTCACCTTAACCAAAAAAGTCAATGCGTTGGTGAAAAAATACCATGGCGTTTATTGGTCAGAGCATGGAAAAGGATTTAGAAGTGAGTATATTATAGACTATTTTGGAGACCAGTTATATCAAACCTTAAGAGAAGTCAAAGGCATTTTTGACCCACACAATCAATTAAATCCAGGAAAAATTGTGGTGCCAGATGGCTCTTCCGATTCTGTGGTGAAAGTAGATGGTCCTTTTAAGGGATATCAAGACATGCAAGTAAATCCCGAGATACGTCATGAGTATGCAGGCGCTTTTAATTGTAATGGGAATGCTGCGTGCCTGAACTATAATTTGGACTCAACGATGTGCCCTTCAGCAAAAGTATCTCGTGACTGGGTGCATTCACCTAAGGGGAGGAGTAGTTTATTACGTGAGTGGTTAAGGCAGCTCTCTGCGGAAGGGTATGACATTCAAAATGATCTGAAAACAAATTGGATAATGGGTATCACGGCAAAAATATCTCAGTTATGGAAATCACCAGAAAAAGATTTTTCCCATGAAGTATATCAATCTCTTGCAAAATGCTTGGGATGCAAGGCTTGTGCAACGGCTTGTCCGATTAAAGTTGATATTCCTAAAATGAAGCCAAAATTTCTGGCACACTATCATACTCGATATGCACGCTCACTGAGAGACTACATTTTTGCAACCAGTGAGGAAAGTGCTTATTTGCAATCTAAAGCGCCAAGTGTGAGCTCAACTCTAATGGGATTGAAATCGGTGCAAGTTTGTGTGGAAGGATTATTTAAAATTAAAGATCTACCTGTTCCAAGCAGTATAAAATTGGATCAAGCATTAATATTAAGAGGCGCTCCAGTATTTAATCTTGATGCAATGAAAGATCTAAGCCCTGAGCAAAAAAAGAAAATAGTTTGCTTGGTTCAGGATGCTTTTACCAGTGTCTATGAGACAGAGGTTATTTTAGCGACTTATGATTTATTGGTTAAGCTAGGTTATACCGTTTATGTTTTGTCTTTTAGAGTGAATGGAAAGGCATACCATGCGAAAGGTTTTTTGCAAAAATTCAATAAAATTGCATTGAAAAATACGAACTTTTATAATCAAATATCGGCGCTTGATATCCCCTTAATTGGTCTCGAACCAAGCCTTGTTTTATGTTACCGCGATGAATATGTGGAGGCACTTGGTAAGCAGGTACAATTTAAAGTTGCGCTGGTGCAAGAGTGGCTAAGCACTCAGTTAGAATATATTGAAGTTTCGGAAATCCAGACGGGCAAAAGCTTTTCACTGTATGCGCACTGCACTGAAAGGGCATTGGCAGGACATGCTATATTATCGTGGCAGAAAATATTTAAAGCTTTTGGGCATCAATTAAAGGTAGTCAATGTAGGATGCTGTGGAATGGCGGGAACTTTTGGGCATGAAAAAGAAAATTATCAGGACTCGATGGATATTTATGCGCTGAGTTGGAAGGATAAGGTTTCAAAAGAAAAAATTGATTCAGAGCTGCTGGTGACGGGCTTCTCTTGTCGCAGCCAAATTAAGCGACTTGAAGGTCAAAAAGCCCAACATCCCATAAGTGCATTATGCAAAGGAGTGATTTGATGAAAAAAGAACTGATTATTTACCGGCATGCAAAGTCTGATTGGGATGCGGGGGTTGCGGTTGATCATGATCGCCCCATTAATGCTAAAGGCATTGCCTCGGCTAAGGTAATGGGAAAGTTGCTGGCAATGGGAGATCAAATTCCTGAGTTGATTATTTGCTCATCTGCTTTGAGGGCGCAGCAAACGCTTGAAAATTCGATGGAATTAGGCAGCTGGGATTCTGTTGTTGAGACGCAGGGTTGTTTATATGATGAGAGTACTCATCATATTTTCACCTCACAAGTTTGCAATCGTGCGGATGACATTCATCGTATTATGTTGGTCGGGCATGAGCCTAAATGTTCAACACTGACGAGCCAACTCATCGGTGGTGGTGAAGTTCAATTTTCAACAGCAACTATGGCAAAGATTGTTTTCAATGTGTCTCGTTGGTCAGATATTCATTATGGTATGGGTGTATTGAGGTGGTTGCATCACCCATCATTCTTTGAAAAATGGTAACTAAACATTACGTTTAAAAATTCGACCTTGTTCACGTTTCCAGTCTTTGTCTTTTTCAGAAGCACGTTTATCATGTAAGTGCTTCCCTTTTGCCACTGCGATTTCAACTTTTACATTGCCATTTTTCCAATACATTTGGATCGGAATAACGGTGTAGCCTTTTTGCTCTACTTTTCCAATTAATTTGCTAATTTGATACCGGTGCAATAAAAGCTTTCTAGCAGCGCTTGGTTGAGGGACAACATGGGTAGATGCAGATAACAAGGGTGTGATTAACGTGTTGGATAGCCACGCCTCACCATTTCTAAAATGTACATGACTATCAACAAGTTGGACCTTTCCTTCTCGAATACTTTTGACCTCCCAGCCTTTTAAAACAATGCCAGCCTCAAGCTTATCTTCAATAATATACTCATGAAAAGCTTTCTTGTTTTGAGCAATAAGGTCACTCTTTGCTTTTCCCTTGTTCTTTTTCATGGTTTAAATTCGATTCGAATAGCAGTACAATAAGCATGATTTTAACATGAAATACGATTATATGAGAATCAATAATGACAACAATTAATAAAACGGCCATTTTGCCCCATTCATGTGCAGAAGTTTATGGCGTTGTTACAGATATAAAAAGCTATTCAGAATTTTTACCATGGTGTAGTTCGGTGGATGTTCATGTGGATGAGCCAGAAGTGGCAGAAGCAACCTTGCATATTGCAAAGGGAAAGTTGAATATTGCCTTTACGACTCATAATGAGATGATTGTCAATAAACAGGTAAAATTACGTCTGTTGAAAGGCCCATTTAAACGCATGTCTGGCCTTTGGACATTTACCCAGCTGAATGAAGATGCCTGTAAAATTACGTTAAAAATGGAATTTGAATTTTCCAGTAAGATCTTAGCCATGGCTTTAGGGATGGTCTTTAATCAAATTGCGAATAGTATGTTAGAAGCATTTTGTAAAAGAACCAAAGAACTTTATGCTGAGAATAAGTAAATGAAGATTGAAGTTATTTACGCAACGCCGATTGAGCAGAATTTGATTACAATTGAAGGTAGTGGTGTTTTTACCGCTAGAGAAGCAGTAGAGCGATCAGGGTTGCTTGAAAAATACCATCTTGACCTTGATGAAATTCAAATGGGTGTTTTCTCGGACAATATCCATTTAGATTACGAATTAAGTGATGGGGAAAGGGTTGAGATATACCGACCTTTAACGATATTGCCCGCAGATGCGAGAAGGTTGCGCGCTGAGAAAAAAAGAAAAGAACAAAATTTAAGATCATTTGGCGCTTAATCATCACGAAATAGGAAAAAATAATGAGTATATGGAAAACAAAAGCCACCCCTGAATTTCTTAATCAACGTAATGCTGGCACGGCATCTGATTTTGTTGGTATTGTTTTTACGGAAGTTGGAGATGATTTTGTCAAAGCAGAAATGCCCATTACGCAAAGAGTTAAGCAGCCTTTAGGCATTATGAATGGCGGAATCTCTTGTTTGATTGCTGAAACAGTGGGTAGCACTGCAGCGAATTTTGCAATAGATATTACAAAGCAGTTCTGTGTGGGGTTAGATATTAATACCAACCATTTAAGACCTGTCTCAGAGGGTAAGGTAATTGCAACAGCAAGACCTATTCATTTAGGTCGCACAACGCATGTCTGGTCGATTGAGATTCATAATGAGCAGGGGAAAATGGTCTCTATTAACCGCCTTACCATGGCTGTTAAGGATAGATAAATGTCGTTGGTCTTGCCCGAAGAATATTTTAATCAAGATGATTCCTGTGAACTGAAACTAAATGCCCAACCTTCAAAAATCAAACCTTATTTTATAAAACCTGCGCCATTACAAAAACAAACGCAGAAAATCGCGATTATTGGGGCAGGGATGGCGGGCTGTGCCGTGGCTTATGAGCTTGCAAAACATGGCTTTGATATTCATATATATGATAAAAATGATACTTTAGCTGAGGGTGCTTCGGGTAATCTTGCCGGTATGTTAAAACCATATTTCACCGCAGATACAAACACTTCAGATTTATTTCATACCCGAGGATTTTATGAAACCTTGTCATTCTTAGAGAGCTTAGGCGCTAAAGCGAAAGGTGCCTTTGAAAAAACGGGTGCTTTGC
>CAUZSH010000064.1:0-12136 GCA_963582935.1 Gammaproteobacteria bacterium | reverse complement strand
GGGTTATGTATGAGAGTAGCAAGTGTGATTATTATGATTAGTTTGAGCGTCGTTGGTGTTGTTGTGAGTGAAAGTAGCAGGGTGCTTTCAAACAACATTGTTATTATAAATTCCTAAACATTTTCTTGTGGCTCAATCACCATCAAACACACCAACAACGTGCCTGTAGGTTACGGTGATAGGGTGCATGGCTCTAAAACCAATCATAACGAAACCAAAACTAAAGGCCTAACAATCCCGATAGTGGATATTTACAATTGTGGTGTGGTCTAGGTGTTATTGATTAATCGCATCTTTCAAAGTCTTACCAGCTTTAAAGCTAACAACCTTATGCGCTTTAATAGTCATTGGCTCACCAGTTTGTAAATTACGACCTTGACGTTCTGCACGGTGTTTAACTTCAAACGGGTTAAGCCCGGACTTAGAGCGTTGCCAAATAAGGATCAACCAAGGGAAAGGCAGTAAAGATAGAATAGTTCCGTTCCCAAACGCCTTTATGGAAGTATTGGCGGTGCATATGGCCAGCGCTAGGAAGGAAAAAGCGACTTATTTGTTTGAATCCAACTGGAAAAAACCATATTCAGATCGAGGGATCCGCAAGATTTTGCAAAAATACTCTGATGAAGCAGGGCTAGAGTACTCAATTTCACCCCACAAACTCAGACATTTTTTATTTACCTGGATGAAGAAAAGAGGCGTTGATGATGCGATGATCCAGCCATATTCAGGGCATGAGAGCAGAAAGTCATTAGAAATATATTCAAAATTATCACTTGGGGATTATACGATGAGCAGATGAAATCCTTTCCAATTTAGGGGTGGTCCGTAAACGCAGCTAGCTTAACACGGGTCCTATTAGTAGACTAGAAAGCACAATATAAATTTATTATGAATAACCACATTGAAAAAGATATTTATAATTTTGGGTGCCGTACCATTATTTGTTATGGCCTCTTTGACAACCTATGCCGCCACCGCGCCATTAGCGGGTAATCAATCATTTTCAAAGGCGAAAAAAACACTACTCAAAAAGGTCTACTATGACCACCATGAAACATTTTATTGCCAAGTACCTTTTGACATTAAGCGGGCAAAAGGTAAAGAAAAAGCTGTTGTTGATCCAGTGCAAGATGGATTCCATTACCGCAAAAATAAAAAACGTGCTTCTCGCATAGAGTGGGAGCATGTGATGCCAGCGGAGAATTTTGGTAAGCCTTTGGCATGTTGGCGTAATGGTGATGCAATGTGTGTCAATTCAAAAGGTAAAAGCTACAAAGGTCGTCGATGTTGCACCAAGGTTTCAGCCAAATACAGATTAATGCAAGCCGACATGATGAACCTGGTGCCTGCTATTGGTGAGGTAAATGGTGATCGTTCAAATTATCGTTATGCGGACACCAATAGAAGCATCAAAGGACAATACGGTAACTGTCCTATCACAACGAACTTCAAAGAAAGAAAAACCTATCCTGCCGATTATACTAAGGGTTTTATCGCTCGTGATTATCTATACATGTCACAGAAATATGGCATTAAGTTATCAAAACAACAGCTTAAAATGATGCAAATATGGGATTTAAAATATCCTGTAACCGCATGGGAGCTGGAAAGAAAAAAACGTATTGAAGCACTGCAAGGCAAATAAGGAAGACAGCCATGACAGAAAATAATATTTTTACTTTAACTTTTGATTGTGAATTCATGCGTGATGGCAATACATGCTATGAAGTAATGTCGGTACAAGTTCCAAAAATATATGATAATGAAGACCAAGGGAAGGGTACGGCCATTGCAATTGAATCAGCAATTGACTCGATTAAGGCTCAGAAAGGGTATGATGCTTTGATTAAGATGAATCTGAGAGAGTGGAAGCATGACTCCCCTCTATGATTTTAACTGTATATAGATCGTGCAAAACATTGGACAAAAAACTTGTCTTCGAGAAAAATAGTGACGTTTTTGGCGGAGAAACTGTTTTAGTTGAATCTAAAGATGGGTCGTACAAAATCTTCAATTGTATCGTAAAAGGTGTTGATATGATCCTTGTCGATCATAAAACAAACAAGCCTGCAAAATACTCCAAAGACATCGACATCTTTGGAGTCCTTCTATATACGTTGAGCCGCAGGACACGAAAACCCCCTGCTATCTAATTGAATACCCGCCATCCATCACAATATTAGACCCCAATATATAACTTCCCGCCTCAACTGACAGATAGTACGCCAATGACGCGACCTCTTCGACTTTACCAAGTCGATGTATTGGCTGCATATTCTCTTCTTCACGATGCACATCATCAAAATTAGCACCTGATCTTTCACAGTAATTGTTAATCGCATCTCTATAAAGCTTTGTGTCAATCGTTCCGGTAGAAATACAATTTGCAAAAATACCATATTTAACATAATCAAGGGCTATATTTTTAGTTAGCTGCATGATTGCAGCTTTCGAGCAACCATAAATCGCAGAATTCTGTTTTGCAATGACCGACTGATCTGATGAAATTGTTATTATTCTGCCTCCATTTTTTTTCATCATTGGAATAGTGTGTTTAATAGAGAAGAATGTTGATGTTAAATTTGTATTTAATACTTTGAAGTAATCATCCTTAGATGTGTTTTCAATATTGTTTGAATAGTGGATTCCTGCATTCGAAATAAGAACGTCGATAGTTTTATATTTTTTCTCAACTTTTGAGAATGCGTTGGAAATGTCACTCACATTTGATAAATCTACAGCTATGTAATCAACTTCGTCATTCTGACAATCAACAATATCTAGATTTATTACATTATGTTTTTTTGTGATAAATAATTCAGCTATAGCTCTTCCAATTCCGCTTGACGCTCCTGTAATAACAACATTTTTCCTTTCCAACTTAACAACCTACTGCTTTCTATATATTAGTTTTGCAAATATAACCAAATATTACTGCGAATTAAATAATTATCCGTAGAATATTTTATTCCTTTAATTTTGGAGAACTCTATGGCAAGAAATGAGTGCTTAACTAACACTAATGAATTCAGAGTGTCAATTGATCAGAACGTAAAAACACCGCTGTTAGACCTTGCACAAGTGAGCAGGTTTTTAGCTGGTGAACTGAGCGGTTTAGATTATGTGAAAACAAATTACGTAGACTCATTTATAGTCTCACTTCCTCATATTTTATCCCCGTTTGACGATACGACCATGACTGGATATATGTTATTTAGATCAGAATTAGATCCTGAAAATTTAGACTATATTGTGGTGCCACGTAGGCAATACTGCTGCTTTTTTGTGTTCTGATTTAGCTGCTGGTATTACAGGAGAGATTATACATGTTGATTCAGGATATCACTGTATCGGTATTCCCGTATCTGATTAAATGAAAGACAACCTTTTTTGTTGTTTTACAGTTTTATATTTACAGCTTGAACAACTTAAACAATTAGCAACTGACAAGAAGCCATATAATTCAATGGATTTAGCACATGAGTAACGAAAATATTAATTATTTTTCGTAGCAACGCTTTACAATCAGATGCATTTTAATAAGTATAGTAATAATTTTGAAGTGCGCTAGAGCTTTTAGTCCAAAATCGCTATAATACACCCCATTTTTAAAATTGTGGTAGGTGTATGCAACAAGTTCAAGACATTCAAGAAAAAGGGTTATTAGACATAGCCGAAGCCCGGGATAAAAACGCATTAGAATCTATCCGTGTGAAATATCTAGGTAAAAAGGGATTGATCACGGACGTTATGAAATCCTTAAGTAGTTTGCCGAAAGAAGAAAAGCCCAAGATGGGGCAAGCGGTCAATGTGGTTAAAAAGGCCTTACAGCAAGAAATTACGACACGTTTAGCTTTGCTAGAAAAAGAAGCATTAGCGCTTAAGCTCTCAAGTGAAAAAATTGATGTGACGTTGCCAGGAATAGGGCAAGAGGTTGGGACAATTCACCCTGTGACACGCACCTTTCAACGTATTGAAACCTTTTTTATGGAAGCCGGATTTACGGTGGAAACAGGGCCTGAGATTGAAGATGACTACCATAACTTTGAAGCACTCAATATCCCAGATCATCACCCAGCTAGAGCGATGCATGACACCTTTTATTTCGATAAGAATACCGTATTAAGAACGCATACTTCCGGTGTTCAAATTCGTACCATGGAAAGAGATAACCCACCGATTCGTATGATTGCACCGGGGCGTGTTTATCGTTGTGATTCTGATGTGACACATACCCCGATGTTCCATCAAGTAGAAGGGCTTTGGATTGACGAAAAAGCTTCTTTTGCTGATCTTAAAGGGTTGCTGCATGTCTTTTTATCCTCATTTTTTGAAAAAGATCTTAAGGTGCGCTTTAGACCTTCTTACTTTCCTTTTACAGAGCCTTCTGCCGAAGCGGATATTGAATGCGTGATCTGTAGTGGGAAAGGCTGTCGTGTTTGTAAGCAAACAGGCTGGCTAGAAGTTTTAGGCTGTGGCATGGTGCATCCGAATGTTTTAAAGGCTGGGAATATTGACTCAGAAAAATATCAGGGCTTTGCCTTTGGTATGGGCATTGAGCGTTTGACGATGTTGAGATATGGCATTAATGATTTGCGCCTTTTCTTCGAAAGTGATTTACGTTTTTTAAGACAGTTTTAATTTTGCCCCACAATATGAAAAGATAGGATAAAAAGTAACATGAAATTCAGTGAAAAATGGTTAAGAGAATATATTGATCCTGCTTTAAGCACTCAAGCGCTTTGCGACAGATTGACATTGGCAGGACTAGAAGTTGACGCGATAGAACCTGTATCCGGTAAATTTTCAAAAATTGTAGTGGGTGAAATCAAAGAAATTGTGGCACACCCCAATGCGGATAAACTGCGTATTTGTCAAGTGGTTGTGAATGTAGATGAGCCTTTAAATATCGTCTGTGGCGCACCTAATATTTACGTTGGCATGAAAGTGCCAGTGGCCTTGATTGGAGCCGTTTTACCGGGTGATTTTAAAATTAAAAAAAGTAAGCTTCGTGGTGAGTCTTCATTTGGCATGATGTGTTCTGAAAAAGAACTTGGGCTTTCAGAAGGGCATGGTGGCTTAATGGATTTGCCAAGTGATGCGCCAGTAGGCACTTGTATTCGTGAATATTTGGATTTAGATGATTCAATCATTGATGTGGATTTAACGCCAAACCGAGCTGACTGTTTAAGTGTTTATGGTGTGGCACGTGAAGTGGCCGCATTGACCAATGCCGCCTTAATTGAGAAATCCATTTCTGTTGAAAGTGTTGTCCTAAATGAATCACTACCTGTGAGCATTCAGGCAAGTACCGATTGTAAACGTTACCTTGGTCGCATCATCAAGAATATTGATACAAAAGCGGCTTCCCCTTTATGGTTAAAAGAAAAGCTTCGCCGCTCAGGTGTCAGAAGCATATCTGTTGTGGTAGATGTGACAAACTTTGTCTTACTTGAATTTGGGCAGCCAATGCATGCCTTTGATCTTGATAAGTTAGATCAAGAGATCATTGTTCGTAAGGCACATAAAGGTGAAAAACTTGTTCTTTTAGATGAGACGGAATTGACACTTGATGGTAAGGACCTAGTGATTGCAGATGCTTCTAAAATTTTGGCGTTGGCCGGCATTATGGGTGGATTGGCATCTTCGGTAACCGATGACACGAAGCATATATTTTTAGAGAGTGCTTATTTTTGCCCGATTGCGATTGCTGGCAAGGCTAGAAAATACGGATTGCACACAGATTCATCGCATCGCTTTGAACGAGGTGTTGACCCTCAACTTGCTACCTTAGCAATGGATCGTGCCACTGAAATATTGGTGGGTATTGCAGGCGGTGATGTGGGACCCATTACCGAAGTGACGTTAGACAATGTGACTAAGTCGAAACATGCGATTACGTTACGAGCAAAAAAAGTAAACGCCGTTTTGGGTTGTGACTTTTCAAATGATTATATTCAATCTGTTTTGCAAGGGCTTGGGTTAGCGGTAACTCGAATCTCTGAAGGTGAATGGACAGTGGTTGCACCAACTTATCGATTTGATATTAATATTGAAGAAGATTTAATTGAAGAAGTGGGACGTATTTACGGCTATGAAAATCTTCCTGAAAATCTGCCAATCTTGGATATGAAAAAACCAATCATTTCGGATAAAACACTTTCCATTCTTTCAGCAAAAAATAGTTTTGTGCAGCGCGGTTATCATGAAGTGATTAATTATAGTTTTATTGATCCTAAATATGATGAATACTTTTTTAATGGTGGTGGTATAACTTTATCAAATCCAATCGCCTCAGATATGGCTGTGATGCGTCAAAGCTTAATCCCAGGTTTATTAACCGCATTTAAAGCGAATTTAAATCGCCAACAGGAACGTGTGCGTATTTTTGAAGAAGGCGTGACATTTGAACTGATTGATGGGCAAAAAAATGAAACTATAAAGTTTGCAGGGTTGGCCTTTGGCAGTGTCGCATCTTTAAATTGGGGCACAACGGTAATGACAGACTTCTATAGTGTCAAAGCAGATATAGAGGCGATATTAAGCCAAACGGGCTTAACCTATACTTGGGAAACCTTAGTAGACTGTGAATACTTGCATCCAGGAAAATCAGCAAATATTGTCTGCGATGGTAAAATCATCGGTAGAGTTGGCGTTTTGCACCCAGAAACCATGAAGTTTATGCAAATAAAGGGCGTTGCACCTGTTGTTTTTGAGCTTCTATGGAATGATGTTTCTACTGCAATACTGCCAGTATTTAAGACACTTTCAAAATATCCCTCAATTTCCAGAGATCTAGCTGTTATCGTTGATGCGGATGTGAAATGCAGAGCATTATTAAATTCAGTTAAAGAAAGTGCGGGACATTTATTGCAAGATGTGCGGGTATTTGATGTATATCAAGGAGATAATTTAGCAAAAAATAAAAAAAGTATCGCTATAAACTTGATTTTACAAGACTCTTCGCAAACACTTAATGAGGATACAATCAATTTGGTTGTAACGAATGTTCTGAATCATATAGAAGAACATACAGGTGCAACGTTGCGGGAGTGAAAATGACATTAACCAAAGCTGAAATTGTAGAGAGTTTAATATCCGATGCAGACTTGCCACCAAAAGAGGCGAAAGAGTTTGTGGATTCATTTTATGAGGAGCTTGTTTCAGCGCTGGAGAATGGCTTTGATGTTCGACTTTCTGGTTTTGGCAACCTTATTTTAAGAGATAAGACATCAAGACCCGGAAGAAACCCCAAAACTGGGGAAGATGTTATGATTTCAGCACGCCGAGTTGTAACGTTTAAACCGGGTCAAAAAATGAAAAATTTTGTTCAGGACAATTTATCGCACAAGAATTAATTTACGTTTACAGGATGCTCTAATGGGTTACTCACGGAAATTACTACCAATATTGTTGAGTGCGGCTCTATTTTCCCTGCCAATAGTCAATGCTATATCAAGCCAAGCGAAAATAGAACTTCCTGTAAGGCATGTGTATAAATTCACACAAGCCGTTGATATTATTCGGAATCTGTATGTGGAGCCTGTTACAGATAAAGATATATTAGATGCCGCAATTCAAGGTATGTTGGAAACCTTAGATCCTCACTCTACTTATTTAGATGAAAAGGAATATGCTGATTTAAATGTTTCGACTAAAGGCGAGTTTGGCGGACTTGGTATTGAAGTCACTACGGAACATGGTGTGATAAAAGTGATCTCACCTATTGATGATACGCCTGCCCATAAAGCAGGAATTGAGTCAGGTGATCTCATTGTTAAGATCGATGGTAAACCAGTAAAAGGGATGACCTTGACGGAAGCCGTTAATAAAATGCGCGGGGAAAAAGGCACAGAGATTCATTTGACCATTATTCGTGTTGGTGAAAGCAATCCTATTAAGCTGGCTATTGTCAGAGATATTATCAAAGTGAATAGTATTAAAACAAAAGTGCTTGATAAAAATTATGGTTATATTCGCATTAGCATATTTCAAACAAATACTGGTAAAGATTTATTAAAAGCGATCAATGAGCTTGAGTCAGATACGGACGGAAAGCTAAAAGGGATTATTTTGGATTTAAGGAATAACCCCGGTGGTGTACTTCAAGCAGCAGTTGATGTGGCAGATGCTTTTTTAGATGTGAATGAGCTACTCGAGAATAAAAAAATTGTTTTTACCAAGGGACGATTAGAGTCTTTTAAATACATCGGAAATGTCACCACCAAAGATCATGTCCATCGTTTGCCGATGGTTGTGCTGGTGAATAGTGGTACAGCTTCGGCTTCTGAGATTGTTGCAGGTGCGTTGCAAGATCATGGTCGTGCAGTGATTATGGGCATTAAAACCTTTGGAAAAGGTTCTGTGCAAACAGTTTTACCACTGGATAGTAAAACAGCCGTTAAACTTACCACGGCACGTTATTACACACCTAATGGGCATGAGATTCAAGGAGAAGGTGTGACACCAGATATTATCGTTGAATCTATTGATGTGCCTTACGATGCTGAAAAGGAAAAAATAAAAGAAGAGTGGCGCACTCGAGAAGCAGATTTAAAAAATTCTTTAGAGCATGAGGATAATGATGATGCTACAGAATCAAAAGAAGGTACTGTCGAAGAGATAGCGGTGCCAGCTGAAAGTAGCAGCAATGATGCTGAGTTGGTCAAAGAATTTTCTGAAGCGGGTGAGCAGGCATTAGAAGATGATAAAGATAAACCACTAATGTATACAGACTATCAATTAAGTGAAGCCTTAACCGTTTTAAAAGCATTGGCAATTTATCAGCGATAAATATTTTGGACAAAAAAATTCCCGCAGAAGCAGTAATTGTAGAAATATTATATGTGAACATGTCGCTGTATTTGATGAAGCCTAGTTATCAACTATTGACGGCATCTTTTAAAGCTTTACCTGCTTTAAACCCAACAGCATTAGAAGCTCTAATGGTCATGGCTTCACCTGTTGATGGATTGCGACCTTGGCGTTCTGGGCGATGCCTAACTTCAAATTTTCCAAAGCCAATAAGTGCAATATCGTTACCATCTTTTAAATTCATTTCAATGCATCCAAGTACGGCATTAACTGCCTTAAGCGCTTCAGTTTGCGTATCATACTGTTTGCAGTTTTGAACCAGACATTTTGCTAGATCCACTTTTGATAATGATTTATCAGACATTTTGTTTATCCTCTTTTTTGGTTGAACACTACTGAAAGTAGCGAGCAAAATGAAGGATGTAAAGATGGGAGCAGTTTTTTTTTGCAAAATAATGATAAATTTTCAAAATAGGCTCTCAAAGTCAGGAAATGTAGGGATTATGGCACTTTAGGGTTATACGATAATAGTGCTAAAAAAACAGACAGAACCAATGTGAAGATATGATACAATGTTGCTGAATTTTATGCAGATCATAATCGTTATTCGTTGAAAGGTTTTATAAATTGAAGATTATCCATATTAAAATAAGCAATTTCCAAGCAACCGTCACGACTCAGGACGATCATTCACTGTTAGCAAAGCCCGTGGTGATTGGGAGTCGTGGTGATAAAGGGATTGTGATGAGTTGTAATGCTGTTGCGAGCGCTTATGGCATTAAGGGGGGGCAAAGTATCCCAGAAGCCAAACGTTTGTGCCAGAGCATCGTGTTTCAGCAGTCAGATGTAGAAAAATGTAAAGAAGTGAATGCTAGGGTTAGAAATCTTCTAATGACGTATACTGATAAGGTTGAGGCATTATCATTAGGTGAATATTACATTGATGTTGAGGATAACCAAGATGCCCAATATAGTATTTTATGGCTGGCAGATAAGATTCAAAAAGCCATTTTTAAAAATGAGTCTCTGAATGCGGCTATTGGTGTCGGGCAGAACAAGCTATTAGCAAGTATTGCTTTAGGTTGGGCCGAACCAAGTGGATTGTTTATTCTGAGTGAAACACAAAGAGATGAGGTGATGAGGGATTTACCTATTTCAAGAATACCTGCGTTGGGTAAAGCAACACAACAAAGGTTTCATGCGATGGATGTTTTATCTTGCGGTGATTTACAAAAAGTCTCTAAAGAAAAGTTGATTCAAATGTGTGGGGTTTCTTATGGGAAAAAATTACACAATTATGCTTTTGGACGAGATGAGCGAAAAATTAAGCTCGAAGATCAGAAAAAATATTTAGCCGTTACACATAAGTTTCCACTTGGATTACAAGTATTGGATGAGTGTAATTTTTATTTAGATGAACTGGTTAAGTCTTTAGATTTAAAATTAAAGGGTGTTCGGCAACCCATAAAAGCGCAGTTTATTACCATTAAATATGACGATGGTAAGCGCAAAAGTAAAGAAATGAAATCAGCGGTCAATGACCTTGGGCGGTTTAAGAAAATTATGAGGTCTTTATTTGAATCTGCGAAAGGTCGACATATCAAAAGCATTGGCGTAGGTGTAAAATTAACCGAAGAAGCAAAAAAAGAGGCTTTTCAGGTGAGCTTTATTTTTTAAGAAGATTTTTTGTATCTTGCTCTTGGAGGTGGTTATGATCGCTTTCCGCTAGGAGTGCAGCTTTAGCTTGGAGGCGCATATTTGAGATTTGACGATACTCTTCGTCAGTGAGTCCCTGTTTTTTTTCTAAATCCACATACTGTTTACCAAACATGCTGACCACTTTTTCCTCCACATCTTGATTTGATGCGCGAGCATTTTTTATTTCATGAATAATCATCAAAGTCATATTTTGTATTCGCTCTTTATCATAGTTTGAAAGCGTACTGGCTGCGTAGATACCTTGGTCTGAACGTAGGCCTCGGCTAAGCAGTGGATAGGATTCGTTGTGAGCATAAACTGAGCTACCACGTCAAATTGGGACACTTTTGTAATTGAGATTTCCTAATATATAGAACATTTGGCCCAGATCTTTATAAGAACCCAACCATAGAGGTTTTTTAAAAAATCCCCCACTAATGAAATTTATGCTAAAATTCAATTAATTTAAAATTAAGAGTCTTGAGTATGAAGAAATCTAAACTAGTATTTATTGCTGGATTGGGGACTATGTTTGAATCCTTTGATTTTTACTTATTTAGCTTATTCGCTATACAACTGAATTATGCTTTCTTTGGTAGCGTTAACAAACATTCAGTCCTGTGGATTTTTATTATTTTTGCAGTAGGCTACCTAGCTAGAATAAGTGGTGCTTTAATATTTGGATATTGGGGTGATAAACAAGGAAGGGTTCATTCCTTTAAGAAAACAATAGTCGTAATGGCTTTGAGTTCAATTGCTATGGCATTCATACCCCCACATCAATACATTGGTGTCTTTGCGGTAGTATTTCTTATTGCTCTTAGGTTTATACAAGGAGTGTCTTTTGGTGGGGAAATATCAGGCGCAGTCATCATTATCTCAGAAAAATATAAAAAGCATGTGCCGATACTCATTATGTGTATTGTGTTAATGTCAGTAGTAGGGGTTTTGCTAGCGCAAGGAACCTATATGTTACTTTCAACATACATGTCACACGAAGCGTTTACACAATACGGCTGGAGAATTGCTTATGTATTTGGTGGTCTTATGATATTCCACAGTTATAATGCAAGAAAAAACATTGCTGAATCAGATGAATTTAAAAACAGTATTAAAAGAGGTGAATATAAGAATACGATAAAAGCAATGTTCAGTAATTATAAGGTAGTTTTAATGTTAAGTGTACTGGCGTTGGCAGGAGTTCAACTCTTTTGGGGGGCTTTTATGGTTTATTTGCCAAGCTTCATATCATTAAAATATGCGAATCCTGACTTAACAGCACATATAACTACTTTTATTCTGTCCGGAATAGTTGTCGGTGCAGTTATTGGTGGCGTATTAGCTGACATAACTAATATTAAAGCAGTTTTTAGTATAGGATCACTATTATCTTTGTGTTTAACTGTGCCCATGTATTTCGCCATCAACTCTGGGTCATGGATAGCCCTATATATCTATTGTTTTGTATTTGCGTTACCTCAAGGAGTGTCTGCTGTTCTGCAATTACTATTATTGTCTAGGCGACTACCTGTCAGGTATAGATATACGCTATTAGCCACTGCTTTTGCTTTTTCCGCTTTTTTATTCATTGGAATACCACCATTCATATTCTCATACTTTACAA
>CAUZSH010000063.1:0-12614 GCA_963582935.1 Gammaproteobacteria bacterium | reverse complement strand
TAATTTAGATATGTCAGATATTCAATCTATTTTTGTTTATACAGATGGCTTGAGTGAAGCACAGGATGGAGAATTATTTTTTGGTAAAGAAAGGATCATTCAAGAGTTACGCTCAAAAAAACATGAGACATCTCAGATATCTTTAAGTGACTTAGTATCAGAAATAAATATTTTTGAGAAGGAATCATGTATCAAAGATGATAAAACGGCAATATTGATTGGATCAGTAAAAACTGGGGTACCGTTAACTTAACTTTTTAGGCGTGGTTCATTTTTAGGTTCTGTCGCAAACACATAAACGCAGCGCACGAAAGACGAAACTGACTTATCGTGGGCGCAGCTATGCAGCAAGTCCGTGGAATTGTTCGAAGATAGTCATGTTCTCAGCATCAACATGCTGACCTTTTCGAAGCATATTTATTAATTCGTAGCAGCTATAGTTGATTCAGCAGACGCGACAGATTTAAATCCAAGCATGGGGTTGGTTCGCCGTTTAATGTAGCGGTGATCCTGCTCAATGATGTTATTCAGGTATTTTATTTGACGATCTTCAACCCAAATATGAGGCCAAAGACCTTCCAAATACAGGAAACAATTAAGCAATACTAAAGCGGCTTCATTGGCGCCACTTTTATCAATTGTGATTTTCTTAGGAAGGCCGTGATTGCCTATACATTTACGCAAAAAATTAAAAGCACTTTCTTCGTCTCTATGCTCTGAAAGCATGAACTCAAGTGTGTCGCCATGCTTATCAACTGCGCGATATAAATAGAACCATACTCCTTTAATTTTTATATACGTTTCATCTATTCTCCAGCTAACATAGGGTTCTTTGCGTTTATGCTTCTTCCGAAATGATTCCTCAAGCTCAATAGAGTATTTTTGGACTCAACGTTGAACGGTGCTGTGATCCACATAAATACCACGCTCAAGCATAAGCTCTTCAATATCTCGATAGCTGAGCGAATATGAAAGGTACCAACGAATAGACATCATAATTATATCTTCCTGAAAATGGCGCCATTTGAAATCAAGCATCATATTTTTCCATGTTTAATCATACTGTAAGGATAGCTCACTTTGAGATCAATATGAATTTGCGACAGAACCAGATTTTGGCTCCTGCCAAAATCGAATCACTACCCTCGCAGATGGTTTTGCCTCAGACGCCCACCTCCGTACCGATCTTCCAAAAAACAAGCCTACAGTCTCGTTTTTGAAAGCCAGTACTGCGTATATGGCTCTACGGGCTGGGAAATACCTTCCAGCTTCCAAAGATCGAAGCGCTACGCACAATCTCTCAATGGAGCCGAAAGGCAGCCCTTCTGAGGACTACTCGACCTCGGCTTCGCCTCTCCCTGTCTCGCAGCGGTATGCAAAAAAACGTCGCTTTGTCGTTGCTCCTGTTTGACGATCTCATGGGCGACAACCCAGATGCTTATTGTGTTGTTTTGATTCCGTGGTTGGACTTAAAATTGCTTTCGAGCCAGTAACCTAATTATTCCCCAACTCGGGGCGTGTCCTTTTTTTTGTTATCGCTTCCGTATTTTTTATGGTTTTTTTGTGCCTTTGAGTTATGAATACTTATTGGAATGCATGAATATATATGATTCCACTTAAAACTCTAAAATACCAAATTATAAGCCCATGATACATTAATCGTTATTGTTAATATTATGCTCTTTGATCAATACATAGTACGCAAAGGAAACCTTTGCATTTACTCTTGTTCACTTTAGTGTGAGCTTTATGAAAGTCAATGTATTAACAGTGCAATTGATCGAAGTTATCTCAACAAATAGCTATACGATAGATCAAGCACCAAACCTTATGGCAAATAATTTACAGCTAGAGCAAACATCAGAATTCCTAACTTCTGGAAAACAACTCTGTTTATCCTTAATCTCTAAAAATATTCTGGCTTATTCTTGATATACCCTTAATAACAAATAGGCACACGCCCATAATTTTATTAGAATAAGTTGTTGAAATACACATTACTATGGGAGTGTTACGTGTTGACTCAAAGATTTATGAAAAGCCTTACCGTTGGTTTGATTTGTTTAATCCCCTTTTCTGCTTTTGCCTTAACCGGCTATACGGTGAAGTCTGGTGATAGCCTTTGGCGTATTGCCAGTAAAAACAAACCCAGCCAAGTTTCAACGGCTAATATGATTGTTGCAATCAAAGGATTGAATCAGGAAAGCTACCCAAGCATCAATGATAATATTGTACAAAGCGGGCAATCTCTGACACTACCCACTTCTTCTACTGAAGCCAGCGATGCCATCAAACTCTTTAACCACTCACAAAAAGCATATCTTAAGCCCGTTCAAACACAATCCGTTAGCAAACCAGAACCCATACAACAAGTATCGCAATCAAGTAACACCATTAGCCCTACTCCCATGCAATTACAACAGCTAGAGAAACAAAACACACAGCTGAGATCAGAATACCAACATTACCAGCAAGTGATAGATGTCACGATCGACACCCTAAAAACACAAAATACCCAACTAGATGATAAGCTAGTGAAAGCCGATGAAAAAAATAAAATCGGATGGGGTGTGGCAATTGTCTTATTCATATTACTGCTTTTTGTCTGGAGAAAAAAACGTAAAAAAGCAAAATATCAAACAGCCGATCTTGCCAAACAACGCTTTACGGGTGGCACACCCAGTGATACAAACATTGAGCCGAACTTTATTGTAAATGGTGACAACCCCATTAACCTAAATGTCAATGAAGCGCTGGTTGAAGCAATGATTCTTTTTGAAGAAGGGAATACACAAGATGCGAAACTTTGCTTACAATCCACACTTAATACCTACCCTGACAGTATTGACGTACGCATTAAACTTATTGAAATCTACGCCGTTGAAAATGATGTGATTTCTTTTAATAGTGAACGTGACTACCTCTCAGCACACCTTTTACCCCATGATGATGATCGTTGGGAAGATATTGATCAAATTTATACGCAGTATTTCATTAAATAGCCCGAGTACGAACCATTACGTATAACTATCTACTCGACAAATATCCATAAAATCACAATACTCGCAAGATCCTTGAATTAACTGGATATCACCACTCTTAAAAGCTTCTACATGCTGCGATAATCGCTCTTTCCAATAACTTTTAATCTCAGTCCAGCTATCGAACTCTTTTACCTTGCCATCCTCTCCGATGGTTTTTGGCAATTTATCGGTAATCCACTCTGGCACATCTGAAATAGCTTTTAATTCCATATTTGCATTATTAACCTGCGCATAAGCAATGGCATCAGCATCTTGAAATAAAGCATAAATAGGCAGCTGAGGCTCACTGACTCTACTGTTGATCCAAGATTGAATGGTTAAATTTTTTGAGGTTTTATAATCAATGACCACCAAATTTCCTGAGGCTAATTGATCAATACGATCAATGCGAAGATTCAAAGTTAACCCATCGATTTCTGCAACAAAAGGTTGCTCAAAAGCGACGACGTCAAACTCTTCAACGCGTTGCTTTTCATAATTTAGCCACCTGAAGATAATATCTATTAAACGCATTTTTTCAATTTTCAATAAATAGCGTAATGTTTTTGGCATGGCCCGTTCATATTTAGTCACAACGCTCTCCACACAATGTTCAATATTTTCACAAAGCATGGCATCAGATAATGATTGTAGTGTTTTTGAAGACCCTATTTCACGCCACACACCTTCTAAAACAGCATGCACAAAGATTCCTTTTTGCATGGCATCTAATGGCGTCATATATTCGGGAAAAGCATCCAACTTCAAACGGTGTTTTAGAGCTGATCTAAAAGGGCATTGCGCCATAGATTGCAGAATTTGGCTACCGCCTTTCATCTCCTTCAACTCATGCTCGCTCATTTCAGCAATATAGTCTTCCTCACTGACAAGCCCCATCATTGGCTCACTCGATAAGCTTTCACCCAATAAGTGCTCACTTTGCCTTAGGGTCGAAATAGATTCTTCAGGAAAATTTTCCACTACAATATCTTGAAATAATGGGGATAAGCTTTGTTCTGTCTCATCCTGCCATAAACAATAACTTAAAGTAACGACAGGCGCTTGCCTTAACATACGCTGGGTCACCTGCTGCGCAAATGCCAGCTCACGTTCAGAAGAACAATGTGGCATGGCATATTGTTTGAGTATATTTGGGGAAATCAGCGCATTTGAACTTGAAGCACTAGGCCAAGCATTCTCACCCATTTCCAAACACCATATACGGTCATAGACAATAGTCGATGCTTCCAAAATTCCAAGAACATCAATTTGTGCTAAATGGTTGCTCTCAGGCTGAAATAAGGTTTCCTGTGTGAGTTGTTTTAATTGCTGAATGCCACCCGAAAAAGTCACGATTGTGGTGGCGGCTTGTAAAGATTGTAGGGTGTCAAATAACGCATAGAGCTGTTGAACCGCCTGATAATCTTCACTGGATAATGAAGGTAATCCTGGCCATGCGACGGCTGCTAATAATTTAAGCACTAAGCCCACAAAAGTCGCCCAAGGATATTCACCCTGCGTGTAAATATCTTGGTAAACATACAAACAAGGTAAAACCTCTTTGAAGTTATCTGGTAATTTTTGTGACCCCAATAACTCTGCTAAACTCATCTCGCGATAGTGATACTTCCGACACTGAATATCAAGCAATGCCCGAACATCTTGATACTCACCCGCATCTTCAATATACGGTGATCGTATAACCTGACTAATCACCTCATAATCACTGACAACCTTTAAGCTAACAATCGCCAACATATCGTTGATAATCGGCACGTCAAATAAGCTCATTCCGCCTGATATGGTATAAGGTCTTGAAATATTTTCGGAAATAGTATTCGGTTCACCTAATATTTCATCAAACACACGTGTAATCGCTTTATGCTTAGTTTGTAAACTATGGCAAATCACACCGACATGATGATGCGGGTAGTGCTTTAAGTATGCTTTAATTTGATCCGCAACATGATATAACTCATCATTTTCAGAAGGCATTCCGTATGCTTTTATCTCAGGTTTATTATCTGCTAATGTCCATTCAGATGCAGAAATATCGTACTGGTTTAAAATGTCACAAAAGTTTTTAAATTGCGGTGTTAAGGTATCAAATCCAACATAGATCACACGTTGGTAATGGAATATCGAGGATAATAATGCATGCCGACTTAAGTAGCCCAAACGCTCAACGCCAATAATCCATTTTCCCATAAAACGCTGAAAGGCAGATAACCATTTTAGAAAGGCTTCCGTATTACTATTATCTTTTTCAGATAAAAGCACTTCCTCATCTAAATCCCACTCTCTCAATATTTGCCATGCGCTTGCGGCTAAACGTGCCGTTTTATTTAACTGGAATTGAATTTGCTCTGGATCATCCGAGATAGCTTTCAACCATAACAAATGCGCTTGCGGCTTACTCACGACAATAGGAAGTTCCCCATCAACCATACTTAAATGATGCCACAAGTGATCTGTCAGGGTTTGCAAGCTTTGTATTGGGTTATTCAAGAGTATTTTGCCTTGACTTTTTGATACTCTTTTTTGGATATAGGCTTTGGTCAATACTTTTGCAAGGCGACTGGTTGCCGTGATCACAAGGGTTTGATCATCTATTTGATTGAATAGTGAGGAATAATGGTCAATGCGGTTGGTCATGACTAAATATAGGTAATGAATCTCTTTATCCTATACTACGAGATCAAACTAAAATAAAAAAGCCCAATACACTGACTGGGCTTTAATAACAGAAAACAAAATTTTTGATTCAAATTAACGCTTTGAAATCTCGATCAAATCACGTTGCACTTCGCCAACATAAAGCTGACGTGGACGACTGATCCTACCTTTAGGGTCTGATACCATTTCCATCCAATGCGAAATCCAACCAACAGTTCTTGCTAACGCGAAAATTACCGTATACATGCTTGTTGGAATACCAATAGCTTTCAAAATAATACCAGAGTAAAAGTCAACGTTTGGGTAAAGTTTACGCTCGATGAAGTACGGGTCTTCAAGTGCAATCGTCTCAAGACGCATGGCGATTTGCAGTAATGGGTTGTCTGCATCACCCGTCTGTTTTAATACTTCAGCACAGGATTCTTTCATGATTTTGGCACGAGGGTCAAAGTTTTTATAAACACGGTGACCAAAGCCCATTAAACGGAAAGGATCATTTTTATCTTTTGCTTTTGCAACAAATGCGTTCACATTATCAGGCGTGCCGATTTCTTCCAACATCTTAATCACAGCTTCATTTGCCCCACCATGCGCAGGCCCCCAAAGAGCAGAAATTCCTGAAGAAATACAAGCAAATGGGTTCGCCCCTGTTGATCCTGCTAATCTAACCGTTGAGGTGGAGGCATTTTGTTCATGATCAGCATGCAAGGTGAAAATACGATCCATCGCATCCACATAAACAGGATTCGGGATATATTCTTCACAAGGGTTTCCAAACATCATATACATGAAGTTGCCCGCATAACTTAAATCATTTCTCGGATACATAAAAGGCATGCCGATGCTGTGCTTATAACACATTGCTGCAATGGTTGGCATTTTTGCAATTAAACGATAAGCAGAAGTTAAACGATTCTCAGGATCTTTAGAGTTCAAATCATCATGATAAAAAGCAGACAATGCGCCAACAATACCCACCATAATCGCCATCGGATGTGCATCTCGTCGAAATCCGGCAAAGAATTTAACTAACTGCTCGTGTAATAGTGTGTGGTATTTGATTTGATATTCAAAGTCATTCAATTCTTCTTTATTCGGTAACTCGCCATGAATTAATAAATAACAAACTTCCATAAAAGAAGCATTTTCTGCTAATTGATCAATAGGATAACCACGATGCAAAAGAATCCCTTTTCCACCATCAATAAAAGTAATGGCTGACTCACAAGCAGCGGTAGACATAAAGCCTGGGTCATAGGTAAAAATTCCAGATTTCACTAGTGATGAAACATCGACGGTGTCTGGACCTAAAGTACCTGAATATACGGGCAAATCGAGTTCAATACCAAGCTCTGGAATGCTTAGTTTTGCAGTTTTTGACATGGGTTATCTCCTATAAAATAATGCCTTCATCTGAATAACTTTATGCACCTTTATCGAAGTACCTTCATTTTGATGCAATGCGATAATTTAAGCGCATCTTTAGCAATTTGTCAATGTTCCATTTCAGTTAGGCAGGGCGTACTGCTCCCTCACTTCTTACTTGATACTTAAAAGTGGTTAATTGCTCAACACCTACGGGACCTCTAGCATGTAATTTTCCTGTAGAAATGCCAATTTCCGCACCCATTCCAAATTCTCCACCATCGGCAAATTGTGTTGAGGTATTGTGCATCACAATAGCGCTATCTACTTCGGTTAAGAATCGCGCCACTACGTCATCATTTTCCGTCACAATCGCGTCCGTATGCTGAGAGCTATATTGGTTAATATGCGCCAAAGCTTCCTCTAAATTCTCCACCACTTTCACCGAAATAATTCCATCAAGATATTCTGTTGACCAGTCTTCAACCGTCGCTGTTGGTAAACTCGGATAGTGTCCTTTCAATATCTGATCAAGCCTCACCTCACAGCCCGCATCAAGCAAAGCTTCCACTATTTTTGGGAAATGGCTTTTTATCACTTTTCGATCAATCAAAAGCGTTTCTGTTGCGCCGCAAATACCCGTACGCCGCATTTTAGCATTTAAAACAATGTTCACCGCTTTCTCAACCAAAGCATCCTGATGAATATAAGTATGACAAAGCCCTTCCAAATGTTTGAATAGCGGAATTCGACTTTTTTCAGTCAACGCCTTGATCAATGTTTTGCCCCCTCTCGGCACAATCACATCCACATATTGATCCTGTTGAATCAACTCCGTCACCATATTTCGTGATTGGCTAGGCAACATTTGGATAGCGTGTATTGGCAAACCAGCTTGCTCTAGCCCAAGTTTCAAACAATTTAAAATAGCTCGTGAAGAATACGCACTTTCAGAGCCACCCCGTAAAATCACGGCATTACCTGACTTTAAGCACAATCCAGCCGCATCTGCCGTGACATTTGGACGTGACTCATAGATCACTGCAATTACGCCAATAGGCACGCTTACTTTAGAAATCTTGAGTCCAGATGGTTGTTGCCAATGCGATAAAATTTTATCAACCGGTTCCGGTAACTTCACAATCGCTTTCAACCCTTCCGCCATCGCCTTTATCCGTTTTTTATCTAACCATAAACGATCTAATAATGCACCTGACAATCCTTTTTGTTTTGCCAAAGACATATCTTGAGTATTAGCAGATATAATCTGTGACTGATGCTGCATAATATGCTCTGCCATCGCAAACAAAGCCTTATTTTTTTGTTCTTCTGAGGCAAGGGCTAATGATTTGGATGCGATCTTTGCATCTTGGCATAACTGGACAACCCGATCTTTATTTTCCATCTTGCTTATCCTTAATCAATACTAGATTATTTCGATGTATCACGGGCTGCCCACTACAATAATTTAGAATCGCTTCAATTTCACGTCCATGCAGTCCTTTTATTTTTGTAAGCTCTTCAGCACTATAGCTTGAAACGCCTGTCGCAATAGGTTGTCCTGCTTCATTTTGAATATTTAAAACATCTCCTTTTAAAAATAAGCCAAGCACTTGCTTCACACCCACCGCTAACAGGCTTTTGCCATTACATAAGGCTTTTTCAGCACCTTGGTCAATAACGAGACTTCCCGCAGGGTTAAGATGGTGTGCTATCCATCCTTTTCGCGCTTTTTGTGGGGTTGTTTGTGCTTTAAAAATAGTACAAACGCCACCTTTTCTTAGAGCTATAATGGGTCCACATTGCTTGCCATCACAAATAATCATTTCAGCGCCACAAGCTGTGGCAATTTTTGCGGCAGAAATTTTTGTCTTCATTCCGCCTGAACCAACATTCGTATGGCTTTCCCCTGCCATCTTTTCGATTTTGGCATCAACTTTTTCAACAATGGGGATGAATTTAGCGTCTGCACAAGTGTTTGGATTTGCCGTATATAAACCATCAATATCTGAAAGTAGAACCAAACAATCTGCCTCCACCATTTGCGCAACCCTTGCCGCTAAACGATCATTATCCCCATAACGAATTTCGGCAGTAGAAACTGTGTCATTTTCATTGATAATAGGGACAACGGATAATTCTAAAAGCGTATTTAAGGTATTCTTTGCATTGAGGTAACTACGACGATCCTCGCTATCCCTTAATGTGAGCAAAACCTGTGCAGCGAGAATTCCTTGGTCTGCAAATAAACGCTCATACGCGCGCGCAAGTTCAATTTGACCCACAGCAGCGGCAGCTTGTTTTTCAGGTAATTGCAATGGTTTGTCTTTAAAATGTAGTTTTGCGCGTCCTAATGCAATGGAGCCCGAAGAAACGACAATGACTTGCTTGCCTAACTGGATTAATGATGCAATATCGGCAGTAAGACTTTTAAGCCATGCAAGTTTAAGACAATAATGAGAATTAACTAACAGGGTCGATCCTATTTTAATCACAATCCGTTTTTTAACGGTTAGAATGTCTTCAGTCATGACAATGTTTCGTCATTAATAGTATTGCTTAAGTGTATCCGATCAGAGAACTCTATGACTAGAGGTACCCTATAGGTTAATGTTTAAAAGCCCCACATACCTACGTGCATTTGGCGTTTAGTTAAATAAGCATTTTTAAGGGCCATTTTTTTATAGGATTTTTTGATTTTTATAAATAAACGTGACATCATCAACACTATTTCATCATAGCAATGGTATATGCTTGAGCTTTAGGGTCATGTCCCCACATGCTTATAAATAGAGCTTTTGAAAGGGATAAGATATAAGCATTAAACAATTGCTGCGCTTTGCGCCCCACAACACCAATAACAGATGGGGTTGATACATGATTTAAATTATTTGCTACCGCTGCCATTTTTCTTTTTCCTTTTCTCTCTGTGAACATGGAAATTCATAGTTATATTTAAAAGTTAAAAACTACCTAACATATACCAAGTCGGCATACAACCATGATCTTTATCACCCAACAGGTGTCCTATTTCTGTCTATAAACGACAGGTAAGAACTTCAAGCAATACAAGCTTGCAACGCCAATTATAATATAGAAAACTCTTGCAGTAGAGCCGTGAACCAAATGAGAGACTAAGTTGTAGTCTAACACATAGACTAAAAACCAATTAAATGCACCAAGTATGGTGACAAATAAGGCCACAATATTAAGTACTTTCATACAATTTCCTTGTTTATGTTTATACAAATTATTTTCTTTTATATACGACACCTAAAGGTATAGCCTATTTTTCAATAATCCTCAATGGTTTTTACTAATACATAGGACCTGATAACTACCCACTTGTTGAATGTGATTATAAGTATGACGGGCTATATTTTGGATTGTTAGGTGTAGATCATGAGACGCTTACTATCAATTTAACCCAGATCTTATTATGAAGGGTGGCTCTGATAAGCGAAAAAATTTAATGATTCAATATAATTTCAGTGATGATGTGAGAGCTGATTATTCAGATACAAAGAAAACAATTGAAGACACAGCAAAACGGCTAGACATGACGACTTCTGATTTGATGAAAGAAAAGCAAGAAGAAATCCCACTGACTTGAATTTAGCGTCTTTCCTAAAGGCGCAATATACATTGACTCTGTCAAAGTGATTGCTTTCATTAAAAACCGCTTTTGAAATAGGTGATTTTTAAGCTCTGTCATATTTTTTCATAAGTGAATCTGGGTTGTTAGCTCAATCGGTAGAGCATCGGACTCTTAATCCGCAGGTCCAGGGTTCGATCCCCTGACAGCCCACCATTATTCAATCGTTTTTTAGCCAAGTCTTATTTTTACCTTGGATTCATTAAAGACTGCAGTTCCTTTTCATCAAAGAGAAGTTTATCAATTTTTAGATAGGCAACATTCTCATCTGGACATACCATAATATCCGCAACACCTTTTAAGGAAGCTAGCTTACCTTGGATTCCCGAAGTTATTTTTGGCAAGGAGATGACTTTAGAGCTCAAATGTTTTGGCTTTTTCATTGAGGCAGAGACAGGTATCCATAAAGCGGCCAGTAAGGCACAAAAAACAAAAATACCATTCATGCCAAAGTGATGATAAATGATTCCCCCACAAACACCACCAACAAAAATGCCTAAAAACTGTAAGCTTGAATATATGCCCATGGCTGTTCCTTTATTTCCAGCTGGGGCAATTTTAGATACAAGAGATGGGAGAGATGCTTCCAAGAAAGTAAATGTTGCAAAGAACAAAAGTAAAATAAAACTAATCGAGATAATATTATGATGAAAACCAAGTAGCAGCACTTGAGTCATAGTTAATAAAATTGTTGCACCCACAAAAATAGGTTTCATTTTTCTTTTTGTTTCTGCAATGATAATGAAGGGGAGCATGAGGACAAAGGACAAAATAAGTACCGGCAAGTATATGATCCACTGTAAGTCTGGTCTAAGGTCAACGGTTGAAGTGAGTATCACCGGGATGATAATGAAAAGAGCCGTCAGGATTGCATGTAAAGCAAAGATACCATAATTTAATCTTACGAGCTCTGGTGTGGTAATGACCTTTAGCATTTGATTTGATACGGTTCCACTGTCTCGATGAAGGAGATGCTCATTAGAGGTTGGCACAACGGTTAATATGATAATAATGCCGATAAAACCCAAGAGTGCGGTGAGCCAAAAAATACCAGATAGCCCAATGAAGCTGCTTAAAATGGGGCTTAATATCATGGCGCCAATAAAAGACAAGCCGATAGTCATACCAATTATGGACATTGCCTTCATACGGTTTTCCTCTTGGGTGGTATCCGCTACCATGGCAGTCAATGTACTTCCAATAGCACCCGCGCCTTGAATGGCTCTACCTAAAATGATGCCATAGATAGTTTGAGACTCCGCTGCAACAATACTTCCGATGATGAATAGTAATAAACCAAAGATAATTACCGGCTTTCTGCCGAGTCGGTCGGAGCTCATGCCAAATACAATTTGCAAAAGGGCTTGCGTTAATCCATAGATGCCTAATGCAACCCCAATTAATAATACGGTGGCACCTTTAATTTGGTGTGCATATAGGGTGAATATAGGCAGAATCATAAATAAACCAAACATCCTAAAGGAATAAATGGAGGCCAAGGAGAAGGTCGATTTCTTTTCTAAAGCAGTCATTGAGTGAGTTTCTGTGAGAGATGATTGCATGCACTATACCGAAATCAAGTAAGGTGAATCAAGAAAATTTTATATAATCAACACTGAGTTTACTACATAACCAGTTTATTCGTATGCAGTAAAATAAATTAACCGGATACTATTAATTTGATTTAAGAATATGTTAGGATGAAAAACTTAGCTGTTTCATCTCAAGTTTATGTCATGATTAAAACTCGTCATATTATCTATTCTGTCTTTACCATTGCTATGGTTGCTTTGCTTAGTGGTTGTAAGATGTTAGTTCTTGATCCGAAAGGATCCATTGCTGCAGATGAGAAAACGTTGTTGATAACAGCGCTCATTTTATTATTGATTATTGTT
>CAUZSH010000062.1:0-12887 GCA_963582935.1 Gammaproteobacteria bacterium | reverse complement strand
TAAGGGAGGTTCAAGTCCACACTCATTGACAATGTTTTCTATTATTTTGGCTTTCGTTAGTGTTGTCATAGTGGTTTTCTCACATATTGGTTCACTTTTTCTCGTAAAGGTTCGCCCGGCTTAAAATGTACAAGATATCGCGCGTCTACATTAACACGTTCACCTGTTTTAGGGTTTCTTCCTGCTCTAGGCGCGTATGTTTTCACTTTCATAGTCCCAAACCCTCTTATTTCGATATTTCCATCACTAGCTAAGGTGTCAATCATAGAGTTTAGAATGGTATCAACTACCTGTTGTGATTGGATTCGAGTTAAATCAAACTTGTTTCCAAGCGTTTCTATTATATCTGCCTTGCTTGTGCGTTTATTCATAGCTATTTCAAAACTAATGCTGTGACTTTAACTATAGTCAAGTTCTTGAAATTGTGCGTAATGGTGGTAGCTAGTGGATATTTTATATTAAAAAAATAGGCTTTTTCACTTTTTTAAGCAATCCTTACATTTTCCATCACGGCCTGTAAAACCCTAATTTTTCTTCATTATCGTATTACTTTTAAACCACCCTATTTTGTGCTATGTTTATTGCCAATATTAACGATAGTTTGTAAATTTTCTAAACGTTGTAAGGATGTAATATGAGTCAAACTTTAATTCGAAAAGTTGCGATTTTGGGCGCAGGTGTTATGGGCGCGCAAATTGCAGCACATTTTGCTAACGCACAAGTAGAAGTGTTGTTATATGATTTAGCTGCCAAAGAAGGTGATAAAAATGCGATTGTAAATAAAGCTATTAAGGGGTTGTTGAAGTTGAATCCCGCACCACTAGGCTCTAAAAAAGCATTAGAAGGCTTGTCTGCAGCGAATTATGAAACCGATCTTGAAAAGCTGAGAGATTGTGATTTAATCATTGAAGCTATTGCTGAAAAGCTTGAATGGAAACATGATCTTTATCATAAAATTACTCCATTCTTGAAAGATAATGTCATTTTCACCACAAATACTTCTGGTATTCCTATTCGTGAATTGATTAAACCTTTACCAGATGTGGTGAAGACACGTTTCTGCGGCGTTCACTTTTTTAACCCGCCACGTTATTTGCCATTAGTCGAGCTGATCGCACATGATCACACGAACCCTAAATTAGTGGACGATCTAGAAACATTCTTGACCACCATTTTAGGTAAAAGTATTATTCGCGCGAAAGATACACCGAACTTTGTTGGGAATCGTATTGGTGTCTTCGCTTTAGCATCCGTAATGCAATATGCTGTGGAATATGGGGTTGATTTTGAAATTGCAGATGCGCTGACAGGCAAACTATTGGGTCGCACAAATTCTGCGACATTCCGTACGCTTGATTTGGTTGGTTTGGATACCATGATGCATGTGACGAATAATATGCTGGGCGCAGCTCAGGATGACCCTTGGATCAGTTTTTATGAGCCACCAACATGGATTACTGCTTTGATTGAAGCGGGGGCATTAGGACAGAAAACACGTAGTGGTGTTTATCAGAAAAAAGGAAAAGATTTATTTGTCTTAGATCTTAAAACAGGGAAACATCGTCCTTCAACAGGAAAGCCTGCGAAAGAAGTCATTGCCATTTTAAAAGAAAAAGATGTGGTGAAGCGTTTTGAAGCATTGAGAAACTCTGATCATCCAGAAGCCAAATTGGTGTATGCTATTTATCGTGATAGTTTTCATTATGCAGCATATCATTTAGCTGAAATCGCTGATAATGCCCGTGATATTGATCTATCTTTGCGTTGGGGTTATGGATGGAAAGAGGGTTTATTTGAAACTTGGCAGAAGGCAGGTTGGTCCAAAATTGCTAATTGGATTAAAGAAGACAATGCTGCAGGTAAAACTTTGGTGAAAGCCCCGCTTCCTAAGTGGGTTTTTGAAGTCGATGGTGCTTATAATGCGACAGGCAAAGCCTATAGCGCCTCTGATAATACCTATCATGGTCGCCGTGAGTTGCCAGTATACAAGCGTCAGTATTATCCAGACCCAATGTTAAATGAATCTTTTAACGAAGGCAAAACGGTCTTTGAAAATGAGGGTGTACGTGCTTGGACGCTAGATGACAATGTCTTGATTCTTTCTTTTAAATCTAAAATGGGCGCCATTGGTGCGGAAGTTTTAGAAGGGATTACTAAAACCGTTGAGATTGCTGAAAAAGATGGCTATGACGGTGTGGTAATCTGGCAGCGTAAGGGTTCAAACTTCAGTGTGGGTGCAAACCTTGAAGAGTTTGGTATGGCGTTTATGCTTGATGGTACGGATGCGGTCAAAGAAATCATTAAAAATTTCCAAACGGCGATGTTATCTGTTCGTTATGCAATGGTACCCGTTGTTTGTGCGCCACAGGGCTATGTTTTTGGGGGTGGATGTGAGTTGATGTTACATTGTGATCGCACGGTAGCAGCACTTGAAACCTATATCGGTTTGGTTGAAGTGGGTGTGGGACTTGTGCCTGCAGGCGGCGGTTGTAAAGAAATGGCGCTACGAGCTCAGTCAAGTATAGATCCTGAAAAAGTTATGCAAAAATACTACAAGAATATTGCGATGGCAGAAGTGGCAAAGAGTGCGCAAATGGCACAAGAAATGGGTTATTTGCGTGATGAAGATATTGTTGTCTTCCACTCTCACGAACTTTTATTTGTGGCAAAGGAACAGGTTAAGGCGATGAAGGTGGCGAATTATCGTCCACCGTTTAAGCCTACAATGAAAGCCATGGGGCGTGATGCGCAAGCGACGATTCAAATGCTGTTGGCAAACATGAGAGCGGGGCATTTCATGTCAGAGTATGATTATGAAATCTCCACAGGGATTGCCCATATTATGACGGGTGGTGGCGTTGATAAAGGCGTTGAGTTAAGCGAGGAATGGTACCTCAGCCTCGAAAGAGAAACATTTGGGAAATTGGCTGAGAATGAAAAAACACAAGATCGAATTCAGCATATGTTAACCACAGGCAAACCATTGCGTAACTAATATTGGAGAAAATGAAATGAGTCAGAATGTATATATTGTTGCCGCAAAAAGAACGCCTGTTGGAAAAGCTGTTAGAGGTGTTTTTAGGCATACACGTCCAGATGATATGTTAGCGTTTGCGATTAAAGAAACTTTGGCCACTGTGCCTCAATTAGACCCAGTATTGATCGAAGATGGTATCTTTGGCTGTGCCATGCCAGAAGGTCCTCAAGGCATGAATGTTGCGCGTATTTCGGTATTATTAGCAGGTCTACCAGATTCCGTTCCTGGCATGACGATTAATCGTTTTTGTTGTTCAGGTATTGAAAGTATGTCATTGCTTGCAAGTCGTATTGCAACAGGGGCGATCGATTGTGGTATCGCAGGTGGTATTGAGAGCATGTCTATGGTGCCAATGGGTGGTAACAGCATGTCAGGAAACCCAAATATATTTAACGGTAATGCGGATATTGCGATTGCCTATGGTATGGGAATTACGGCTGAAATCGTTGCAAAACAATATAAAATTACCCGTGAGATGCAAGATGTCTTTGCACTCGAAAGTCATAACCGTGCGATTCACGCCATTGATAATGGTTTTTTCAAAAATGAAATATTGCCTTATGAAGTTGTTTTCCGTAATCCAAATCCAGCTACGGGTCTTGTCGCTGATAAGAAACTACTGGTTGAGAATGATGAAGGCCCACGCCGTGGCTCAGATCTTGCGGCTCTAGCACGTTTGAAGTCTCCGTTTGCGGCTGGTGGCTCTGTTACTGCAGCAAACAGTTCTCAGATGTCGGACGGCGGTGGCTGTGCGGTTTTGGTGAGTGAGAAGTTTATGAAAGAACATAAGCTGGAGCCGATTGCACGTTTGGTGAGCTATCAAGTTGCAGGTGTTGCTCCAGATGTGATGGGTATTGGTCCAGTGGCCGCGATTCCAAAAGCATTAAAAGCAGCGGGCTTAAAGCAAGATGATATGGGATGGATTGAACTAAATGAAGCGTTTGCCGCCCAAGCACTTGCAGTGATAGATACGCTTAAGCTAGATCCAGCGAAAGTGAATCCAAACGGTGGTGCAATTGCACTTGGTCATCCTTTAGGTGGTACAGGTGCGGTGCGTGTAGCAACGGCAATTAATGGTGCTAAACGCTTAGGTGAGAAGTACGCTATGGTCACGATGTGTATCGGCACAGGTATGGGCGCTGCAGGGATTCTTGAGGTTCTGTAGGACCTTTCGTATATAAAAAAACCTGCCTATGCAATTGACTCCACCTGAAGAAAAACCTATGCACTTGACTCCATCTGGTCGCATATGAGACAATTGGCAGGTTATGAAAATCTACCCTGAAAATGCAATTGAATTAATGGATATGTTTCCGAATGAGGAATGATGTTTAGACTATCTTAGCATGATTCGTTGGCCATGCGGATATCATTGTCTCCGCTGTGATAAGAGTGAAGCTTCAAAATTAGGGCGTGGCCTATACAGATGTAAGTCATGCAATTATGAAGGATCTGTAATTGTTGGTACTCTGTTTCAAGACACGCATAAACCATTAAGACTATGGTTTCAAGCTATTTGGTATGTTGTGAATCAAAAGAACGGTGTCAGTGCTCTTGGCTTACAAAAAGCAATTGGTCTGGGCAGTTATCATACTGCTTGGGAATGGCTACATAAATTGCGTCGCGCCATGGTTCGACCTGGAAGAGATAAGCTAGATGGACGTATAGAAGTAAACGAAACCCTTATTGGTGGTGTACATCCTGGTAAAAGAGGGCGTGGAGCAGAAGGGAAAACATTAGTTCTTGTAGCCTTAGAAGATACTCAATGGGGAATTGGAAGAATAAGGCTTGCTACTATTGCGGATGCTTCAGGGGATTCCATTAACAATGCCGTTATGGAAATGGTTGCGAAAGGAAGCACAATACGAAGTGATGGATGGAATGGCTACAATGGTTTGTTTAAACATGGGTACAAACATCAGCCTGTTAATAATACCAACGTACAGGAAAATGATTTGATTTCTTCAACACATCTAATTGCTTCTCTCCTTAAGAGGTGGCTTTCTAGCACTCACCAAGGGGCAGTAAATCACAAGAATTTTCCGTATTATTTAGATGAATTTACCTTTAGGTTTAATCGCCGAACATCTAATTTTAGAGGAAAACTATTTTATCGATTAATACAGCAAGCACTTGAGATTGATCCAATTCAGATAAAAACCCCAAAGCTAGAAAAGTCACTGGTGGAGTGATCTGCTAAAAAAGCACCTTAGTGGAGTCAAGTGCATAGGCAGGCAAAAAATAAAAAAATTTAGTCTTGGTGATTTGCTTTAGGCTAAATTATTTGATTCTATTTTGCTCTAAACCTAACCAAAAATATTGACATTCTCATTATGGTTGCTATGGTGTTCACTTGATTTATAGGCAAGGTGTTGGAGTATCATGTTGCCATGCTAAATGCTGTTAAAAACTATTTTCAATTTTCGCATCACCAAACAAATTTTCGGACTGAAATCTTAGCAGGGATGATCACCTTTTTGGCGATGTTATATATTATCGTGGTCAATGCAAAGATTCTGGGTCAAACAGGAATGCCAGAATCTGCACTGGTGACAAGTACCGTTATTATCGCTTCCTTTTCCTCTATTGCCATGGGGCTTTATTCTCGCAACCCTTATGCGGTGGCGCCTGCCATGGGAATGAATGTCTTTTTCACCTATACCATCGTTAAGGCTTGGGGCATCCCATGGGAGATTGCCTTAGGCGCTGTTTTTTGGTCTGGCGTGCTATTTCTTTTATTGGCTATTTTTAACATACGCACAAAAATATTAGCAGGAATTCCGAATTCGGTGAAACATGGTATCGGAGCGGGGATCGGTATATTTATTGCCTTAGTGGGATTTTATAATGCAGGGTTTATTGAACAGGCACCTAATGGGCTGCTGCAAATTGCACCTCTCACCAATCAAACGTTAGTTTTTATTTTATGCTTTTTTATCCTTGCGGTGCTTTTAGCGATGCGAGTCAAGGCCGCAATTTTATTAATGATTATCCTAGGCTGTGTGATTGCGCTACCTTTTGGTAGACTTTGGGGAGATCAAGAGATATTAACAATCCCGCAACACTTTATTAAGAGACCCGACTTCTCCTTATTTTTTGCTATTGATTGGATGGGGAGTTTTAAGGTGGCATTGCTGCCAGCCGTACTCACTTTTTTATTCATTAATATTTTTGACAGTACGGGCACTTTGATTGGGCTGGCGCAAAGTCGAAATTGGTTTGATGAAAATGGTAATCCAATACGGATGAAAGAATCATTATTGGTGGATTCCTTTGCATCGTCTTTATCGGGATTGTTCGGTACTTCACCGACGTCAATTTATGTTGAGTCTGCAACAGGCATTACTGCTGGTGGGCGAACCGGGTTAGTTTCTGTCGTAGTAGGATTACTTTTCCTACCATTTTTATTTCTAGCACCTCTCGTCATGATGGTGCCGTTATTTGTGGTAGCGCCTGCATTGGTCATGGTAGGGAGCTTTATGATGTGTTCCGTTAAGTTGGTAAATTGGAATGAAGCTCTAGAATCTATCCCTGCCTTTATGACGATTATTTTAATGCCTTTGACATTATCGATCTCAGAAGGGATTGTTTGGGGGATGTTGTCATGGTTTATTATGGCACTGGTAATGGATCGTAAATCGCTGAATACCATGTCATGTATTATTACATTTTGTTGTTTCTTAGTGATGCTAAGCTCATTGCATGTAATATAAACTTGGCTCTATTGGTAACCTTGCGCCGTTAAGTAGCGATCTAATTGTGAGGCAAAGGCTTGCGTTTGTTGCGTGCCAAAGGCTTTGGTTTTAGTTTCAATCAAACCTGCTTCGCGCATTTCAGTGAAAAAGTTCCGCATTGCTAAGACTTGTCCAATATTTGAAAGCGTATATTTCTTTCCTTTATGGGTAATGACCACGCCCCCTTTCTTAACCACTTCATCGGCTAATGGAATATCTGCCGTAATGACGAGATCATCTTTTTCTACTAAAGTAACAATGTAATTATCGGCAACATCAAAGCCTTTATCCACTCGGATAGAGCGAATATAAGGCGAAACAGGGTGATTTAAGATTTGATTTGCAACTAAAATGCACTCTATCTTTCGCTTATTTGCTGAACGATAAAGGATTTCTTTTAGTTGCTTTGGGCATGCATCAGCATCAATTAGTATTTTCACATTACAAAATAAATTGGACCGTATATGGGTTAATTATATGCGATAGACTAAGTTTGTTGATAGTAAAATATTTAGAATGACCTACAATGAGTTACTCATCTTTTATAAAGAATGGCATGGCTGGTTGAATGTTCAAAAATTATATGTGTGTTATTTGCGGTTACATTTACCATGAAGAAGAAGGTTGTCCGGATCATGGGCTTGTCCCAGGTACAAAATGGGAAGATATTCCTGAAGATTGGGAATGCCCAGACTGCGGTGCGCGGAAACAAGATTTTGAGATGGTTGAAATCTAATGCCTGTGAGTTTTTCAAAACTTAATTTTGACTGCCGGTATGTTAAAGCATTGCCTGCTGATGACGAAAGAGAAAATTATCCAAGGCAAGTTTATCATAGCGCATACTCTTATGTGGTGCCAAAAAAATCATCAAAACCAAATCTGATCATACTGTCAAATGATTGTGCTACACAACTTGGAATCACGAATACTAATGCAGATTCGACGGAATTTGCGAATACTCTTTGTGGCAATACATTATTATCAGGTATGAAGCCTTATGCGATGTGTTATGGTGGGCATCAGTTTGGTTATTGGGCAGGGCAACTAGGTGATGGTAGAGCCATAAATTTAGGTGAATTAAAAACGCCAGACAATGGATACAAAACACTGCAATTAAAGGGTGCGGGGCCAACACCTTATTCTCGCTCTGCCGATGGCTTTGCAGTACTGCGCTCCTCAATTCGTGAATTCCTGTGTTCAGAAGCAATGTTTTATCTGGGCATTCCAACAACCAGAGCGCTGAGCTTGTGTTTGACGGGCGATCTAGTATTGCGAGATATGTTTTATGATGGGCATGCTAGACATGAGTTTGGTGCAGTGGTTTGCAGAATTTCATCTTCGTTTACCCGCTTTGGTACTTTTCAATTACCCGCTTCTCGAGGTGATGTTGAATTACTAAAGTCATTAGTTGATACCTGTATTACGCTAGACTTCTCTCACTTGTTGAATGATAAACAGGAAATTAATGAGGCAATTTATTTGAGTTGGTTTTCTGAAGTATGCGATCGTACCTGTGAGTTGATGGTTCATTGGATGCGAGTGGGTTTTGTTCATGGCGTGATGAATACAGATAATATGTCCATTATTGGCGAGACGATAGACTTTGGACCTTATGGATGGCTTGAAGGTTACGACCCTCTATGGACACCAAATACCACAGATGCTTCACACCATCGTTACTGTTTTGGGCGTCAGCCCACCATAGCACTCTGGAATTTAAATAGGCTTGCTCAAGCAGTTTCGCCGTTAGTGTGTGATATTTCACAATTCAAGGAGTACCTAAAGATAAGCGTTAGACACTTAGAAGTACAGATTCAGAAAATGCAGGCAAACAAATTAGGTTTGGAGGCTTATATTCCTAAAACGGATCAACTTTTATTGGATCAGTTGCTGGAAGTGTTGCAAATGCATGAGATCGATTTTACGATTTTCTATCGTAATCTTTCTAGGGTTTGTAAAGATACGAACCTTGAAAAATCCACAGAGGATGCTTTAATTCGACCAATCTTAGATGCTTATTATTTACCAAAACAGCTTAGCAAAGAGGCAAAATCATCAATGGCGCAATGGTTACGAAATTATATTACGCGTTTGAATAAAGATATAGGAAGTGATTCTGATAGGTCAAAAAAAATGAATAGGGTGAATCCTAAATATATATTAAGAAATTATCTGGCTCAATTAGCAATAGGCAAAGCTGAAAAAGAGGATTTTTCAGACGTCAATGAATTGTTTGAGGTAATGAAGCATCCTTATGATGAACAGAGTGATAAAGAGACCTATGCTAAGAAGCGTCCTGAGTGGGCGCGCAGCAAAGCAGGATGCTCGATGCTATCTTGTAGTTCATAACCCTTATAAAATATGGTAGCTACGAGTGGACTTGAACCACCGACCCCAGCATTATGAATGCTGTGCTCTAACCAGCTGAGCTACGTAGCCAACGCAGTGTGCATTATCAATAAATGCCCTTTACTTGTCAATCACTTTTTTTAGCTTTTATGTTGCTATTTTACCCATTAAACTGGACAATGTACTCGATTTTTTTTAAGATTTGAGTATCTTGGGGTCAGTGATCTAAAGCACGTGTTGTAAGTTAAAATAGGATGAGAGTGTCATATGTCTGGTGGAAGAAATAAATTGGGTGATTTTGGACAATTAAAATCACTGGTGAGTTCAAGCTTTAAAGGCCTTAAAGATAAAACGGATCGCCTCCGTAATAAGGCTCAGGATACTGAAACGAAAAATGCATCCCAAAAATCACATGGTGCCAAATCTACTTCTAGGCAGCAAGGTCAGAAAAACCAACAAGGTGCTGGTGGTCGACCACAAACCCGTATGGAAAAAGCAAGCACACAGAAACATTTTCATATGCCTCAGTATGGGCAAAAAATTGATTATGCAGATGATTTTAGTCAAGAAAATCAGCCACAAGAAGCAGAGCTCGTTATTACGGTTGATGCAAATAAACAAGTACAAATGGACGAGCGTCGTTTATTTGGCTGGTTATGTAAGCGTTTCCCAAAATGTTTTAACCCAAGAGCTAAAAAACCGCTTAAAATTGGGATTAGTGAAGAGATTGAAGTTATTTTTAAAGCAGAAAATCAATCTGATGTAGATCAAATGGCGCTACGCCGTACTTTACGTCGTTATGTTGGTGATCAAAACTACCAACGATCAATCTTAGAGCATAAAGCACGCTATGATTTAAAAGGTAATGTTGCAGAAGAAATGACTGATGAGCATGTAGCGCATGCTGAAGAGCGTTTAGCCGAATTAAAAGAAAAAGCAGCATTTAGAAAACAAGGCGGCACAAATCTTGAATTCTATGAAATAAAGAAGAAAGAAAAAGAAGCATTAGAAGAATTGGAAAAAGCCCGCGTTGAAGAAGCTAATGCTGAAAAACAGGCTAATGAGGTGCCAATAGAGGATACTGAAGCCAAAATTGAAACGGCTGAAATTGAATCTGAAGCATCTTCTGTAGAGAAAGTTGTGATTGAAGCACCCGCTACTGAAGCTGAGGTTATTGAAACGATCAACGAAGAAACAAGCGAAAAACCTGAAGCCACAGTTGAGAATGAAAAAACAGTAAATACTGAAGTCACTGCACAAGAGCCTCAAGTGGAAGAAGAAAAGCCTAAAGAAGGCGAATAAATAATGTCCTCATATCTTGAAGAGGTACAGAAAAGACGTACTTTTGCGATCATCTCCCACCCAGATGCTGGAAAAACGACCATTACTGAAAAATTACTACTATTTGGAAATTTGATTCAAACAGCTGGGACGGTAAAGGGCAGAAAATCTGGTAAGCACGCCACTTCTGATTGGATGGAAATGGAAAAACAACGTGGTATTTCTATCACCACCTCTGTGATGCAATTTCCCTATCATAATCGAATGGTTAATTTGCTTGATACACCAGGACATGAGGATTTTTCAGAGGATACATATCGCACGCTAACAGCAGTTGATTCAGCCTTAATGGTGATCGATGGCGTGAAAGGGGTAGAAGCTCGTACGGTTAAATTAATGGAGGTTTGTCGCTTAAGAACCACACCCATTACCACTTTCATTAATAAATTTGATCGTGATACACGTGATCCACTTGAACTGATGGATGAAGTTGAAGCCGTTTTAGATATCAAGTGTGCACCCATTACATGGCCAATCGGCATGGGTAAGTTTTTTAAAGGCGTTTACCATCTTTATCGTGATGAAGTTATTTTATTTGAAAATGGTCATGGACACCATATTCATGATTATGAAGTCATCAAAGGATTAGATAATCCTTTACTAGATGAGAGAATTTCTGAGTTAGCCGAAGAGGTTCGTGAAGAAATTGAGTTGGTTAAAGGGGCGAGTTTTGAATTTGATCAAGCAGCCTTTTTAAAAGGTGAATTATCACCCGTTTACTTTGGCACAGCACTGAGTAACTTTGGTGTGAAAGAAATGCTTGATGGCTTCGCTGAAACTGCTCCTGAACCTATTGGGCGAGCAACAGATGTCAGAGTGATTGACCCTACAGAAGAAAAATTTTCAGGATTTGTTTTTAAAATTCAGGCAAATATGGACCCGCAGCACCGAGATCGCATTGCTTTTATGCGCATTTGCTCTGGCAAGTACACACAGGGTATGAAAATGTATCAGGTGCGCCTTGCAAAAAATATTCAAATCGCCAATGCCTTGACTTTTATGGCGGGCAGCCGTGATTCTGTTGAGGAGGCTTATTCTGGAGACATTATTGGTTTACATAATCATGGAACCATACAGATTGGTGATACCTTTACCAGTGGCGAAAAATTAAAGTACACGGGAATTCCTAACTTTGCACCTGAGCTATTCAGACGTGTTCGTTTGAAAGACCCGCTTAAAATGAAGGCGTTACAAAAAGGATTGATTCAATTATCCGAAGAGGGTGCAACGCAAGTATTCCGACCTCTGGACAGTAACGAGTTAATATTAGGTGCTGTGGGAGTTTTGCAGTTTGAAGTCGTTGCTCATCGTCTAGAAAATGAATACGCCGTTAAATGCTCCTATGAGGCAGTGAACGTGCACTCTGCACGTTGGGTAGAGTGCGAAGATGAGAAAATGTTAGAAGAATTTAAACGCAAAAACTCAACAAACCTCGCCTTAGATGGAGGTAATCATTTAAGTTATATTGCGCCGACGCGTGTGAATTTGCAATTAACAGAAGAGCGCTATCCAGATATTCATTTTAGGGCAACGCGGGAGCATTGATCTCGGACGCTTAAGACTGAACTGTTTTGTACCACAAGGCAGCCACAATTCCCCAAAGATAATTAAAACCAATATTGCTAAAAAATACGACCCATCCTGCATCTACGGCAAAATATCCTCTACCCGACAGTGGCATCAAAACTAGGAAATTAAATAAAATGACCGCCAAACCAATGATGGAGCCTCTGATAAACCAACGTTTTCCACAAAAGGGGATAATCAGTAGCAACGCCCAGAATAAGCACTTGGGCACCAACTAAAACTATGGCACCAATAATCCCTGATGTGAAAGCGGAGGATAAGTGACCTACCCCTCCAATTTGGGACAATCACCAACCCAGAATAGAGGAATAAAAAATGACACGTACAAGGCACACAGGAGAGTTCAAGCGTGAGGCAGTTAAACTCGCTTTAGAGTCAGATGAGACCTACAAGGTAATATCTGATAATCTAGGTCACCTACCTACGCACACAGGAAGGATGGCTCTACCTATGTGTGATTGTTGATTTATATTCAAGAATGGTTGTTGGCTGGTCAATTAATAAGCGCATGAAAGCTCAATTAGTCTGTGATGCACTCCATATGGCAATGTTCAAACGAGGCATGCCCAAAGGAGTATTGATTCATTCTGACAAGGGCTCTCAATATTGCTCTAAAGAATTTCAAAACCTCGTCACAAAATACGATTTAACATCAAGCATGAGTGGCACAGGTTGTTGCTATGATAATGCAGCCTGTGAAAGCTTCTTTGCAAGACCCCTATAGATTGATACCTATACTTCAATGGCAGTTTTTTTATAGAATATTTGAACTGCGATTAACTGAATAAAATAACCTATCCCTAAAACTAGCATAGGGATATACATCGATGATTCTCTTG
>CAUZSH010000061.1:0-12991 GCA_963582935.1 Gammaproteobacteria bacterium | reverse complement strand
AACACCTACACAGACGGAGACAAAGTGTTTAACGACGATATTGACCATATATTTGTCAGTGATGACCTTTATGAGGCCATTAAAAAAGTAGAAGTTGTAAATGGTATGGGGTTTGGTGTTTATCCCGACAATGCGATGACCAACAAGATGGGGAAATTTTGGTGGTCAGATCATATGCCTGTAAAGGTGACATTCGATTTTAAATGAGATGCTCAACCTGGGAGTTTAAAGAGTCCCTGTATATATTGGAAGAGCCATTATAGCTATCAATTGGCAACGGGTTGAGGCAGAGGTACTTTGGCTACAAATGTGTATCGCGAAAGCTTATCGGGAAAAAAATATGGTAAGGCGAAAGCTTTGCAATGGCTTTTAACCCATTCGTTATCGGCTAAATTATTGGCAGTAAAACGAATCACAAGCAATAAAGGAGCCAAGACTTCTGGAGTTGATAAAGTCCGATGGACAACTTCAAAACAAAAGCTACAAGCGGCGTATTCTTTAAAACGAAGAGGCTATAAGGCGCTACCGTTAAAAAGGATACTAATACCCAAAAAGCAGACGGGTAAATTTAAGCCTCTGTCAATTCCAACTATGCACACAAGGGCCATGCAAGCCTTGCATCTGTTGGGGTTGGAACCAATATCAGAGGTCATATCTAATCTGAATTCTTATGGTTTCAAACCAAAGCGAAGTGCTGCTGATAATATTTGTATAGAAAGATTTTGGCGTAGTGCCAAGTGTGAAAAAATATATTTGAATGAATATAATAGATTGATTGAATTAAAGGATGATGTGAAAACCTATATTGAGTTTTATAATCATCGAAGATTTCACGAAACATTGGGCTATAAAAACCCAATGAATGTTTATAATGAAGGTTCAAATAGGGGCACGCCAAAAGAGCATTTAGCACTTAAGGCAGCTTAAATATTATGGGAATAAGAATTTAGAAAATGTTGTTTGACAGATTGGGGTAGTATAAATATCAGTTCGGTTGCAGGTAAGAAAACCTTTCCAAAGTAAGCGCTAAAGTTAAGACAGTCTTAAAATCTCAAAAAGAATGAGATTGCTGGATCGGGCACCAAATTGAATTCAGCTCCGAAAGATTTTTTATACGATGCAGATATAAATGGAATTGGTCCTGGTATAATTGGAGAGAGACTGGAAAATGGGGCTTGCCCAGGTTTATACCCATAAATCAAACCAAGGTGATAACCCAAACTGACATCCCAATTAGCATATTTCTTCGTTAATATAGCCCTAGAAATGCCAATCATGTAAGTCCTATTATAGAAAGAATTAACAAGTGTTGATACCAAGAAACCATTATATTGTATACCTATTAGTTGTTGATTCCAGTTATCTTTTCTAAAGCTAGACGGATTCACATGAAGGGTAAACATTTCAAAATATAACTTGTTATCTGCCTTCTTACCCCAGATCATACTTAAAATACTTTCTTTGTTTGTATCAACATTAGTTGATTTCGTTTCTTTAAGACTATTAACTTCAGGGTCTTTCGTGTTGCCAGCATATACACTCGACAAGCTTACCATACATAGAAGTAAAGCGTATTTTATTAATTGTTTGATCACTATTCTATCCAGCCTTTAATGTTTTTTTATGATTGAAATTCCAAGGAAGTAATGTTTCATAATCCTCAACAGTCTGACAATATGGCAGCCTTGCAAAAATTAATTGATAGTATTTTTAAGTAATGCATTGTAACGAATAGTCGATAGTAAGTCTAAAATATGGTTAATATAAGTGTAAGTATTTGACATTATTTCTTGGCTGATGCTCCATAATTGAAAGCAGCCATTGAAATTGATCTACCGTAAGGGCCATAGCTATGTCATCTGGCGGTGGAAAACTAAAAACACCTTCTTCCAGTCGTCGATACAGAAGCCAAAAACCACTTTGTTCGTAATATAAAATTTTTAGACGATCTCTGCCTTTGTTTCTAAAGATGAATATTTGCCCAGATGACGGATTCATTTGTAGCGTATCTGCGACCAAAACCATTAAGCCATCTATTTGTTTCCTAAAGTCTATCGGCTTACGGTAAAAGAAAATTTCAGCACTAAATGGCAGAAGCATTATTGTGTTTCCCCAGAAGGCATAGCCAATACTCTAATAAGTCTCATCAATTCTGGGGTCAAAGATTCACTATTACTTAGATTAACTTCATTTCCAGATACCAGCTTAAAAGTACATCCGTTTTGAGGTTGGATCATTTGTGGTGCATTGTGGGTTGCGACACTTGCAGGAATTAAATCTTTACTGACTTCATAGTAGCGCCCAAGCCAATAGATCAGTCGTTGGGCATCTATATCATGCTTTTCACAGTAGATTTCTTTATCCAAGCCTGATTTCAAGTAATCTTTAATAGTCTCAAACCATTTTTGAACATTTTTCTCTTGGTGCGTTGGAGTCATTGAAATACCTCTCTTCATTAACGATAAGGTATTATCTCGCGTGTATTTTAGTTTTTAAACCATGTGCCATCTTCTCCGCTTACTTTCCAAATCACGCTGCTTACTGTGGAACTAAGTTTGCGGTATACGCCATGACTGAAAACATACGTGCTGAAAACAGATGATATTGTACGTTCAATTCTATTTGTCTATCAACAACCTCAAAGTGTCTGTATCCGAGAGCTTGTGATTGCAGCCACGGCACAGCAACCATAGTAAGGGATTTCAGGCCTATCCCTTACGGCTTTCAAGCACGGCTAAAACATCCGATAAGGATAGATTTTTTTCACGTAGCAAGACCAAAGAATGAAATAACAAATCCGCCATTTCATTCTTAAGCTCTTCATCATCACACTTCATAGCGGCAATCACAGATTCAACCGCTTCTTCCCCTACTTTCTGCGCAATACGTGCCAATCCTGAGTCAAATAAACTCGTCACATAACTGCCTTCAGGTTTTTCTTCATAGCGACTTTGAATGGTGTTTTCTAAATCTGCAATTGTTTTATAAGGCATTTGGTAGTCTTCACAAAAACATGTTTTTGTGCCAAGATGACAAGTAGGGCCATTTGGCTTTGCCAAAACCAATATAGCATCTCCATCACAATCATAAGCCACACTGACCAGAGATAGCGTATTTTTGCTCACTTCCCCCTTCACCCAAATCCGCCCTTTAGAACGGCTAAAAAATGTGACCAATTTTGTTTCAATGGTTTGCTTCAATGCATCGGCATTCATATACCCCAACATCAACACCTCACCTGATCCTGCATTTTGAATAATAGCTGGCACAAGATTATCCATTTTTTCCCAATCAATTTTATCAATGATATTGCTCATACTTCTAACCTTTCATTTATCTAACTCAATTCCGAACAACAATACCTTGCTGCGCCAAATATTCTTTTAACGAACTGATTTTAATTGATTTCGAATGAAATACGCTCGCGGCTAAAGCGCCATCCACTCGAGCTTCCTCAAATACTTCCTGAAAATGCGCCATACTGCCTGCCCCGCCAGAAGCAATCAACGGTACGCCTGTCACTGCTCGCATCAATCGTAATTGTGCAATATCATATCCCTTCTTAACACCATCTTGATTCATGCAATTCAACACAATCTCACCCGCGCCCCGATCTTGCACTTCCTTAATCCAAGAAACAGGGTCACGCTTAGTGAGAATCGTACGTTCAACTTTCCCCGTATATTGGCAAACAATATATTGATCATCCATATAACGACTATCAATACCCACCACAATACACTGTTGCCCAAACACAGATACCAATTCATCAATCAAGGCTGGTCGCTCCAATGCAGGACTATTAATCGAAATCTTATCTGCCCCCGCATATAAAACCGCTTTAGCATCTTCTAAGGTCCGAATGCCTCCAGCCACGCAAAAAGGAATATTGATGTTTTTAGCAATTTCATTGACCCAATCTGCACAGACCCTTTTACGATCACTACTAGCGGTAATATCATAAAAAACCAGTTCATCCGCCCCTTCATCACTGTAGTATTTTGCCAGCTCAATAATGTCACCCACAATACGGTGTGCTGTAAATTGCACGCCCTTAACCACCTTACCATTACGAACATCTAAGCAAGGAATAATACGTTTAGCTAACATCGCTCTTGATCTCACTAACATTACTATTAATTTTTTCTGTGCGTTCAATCGCTTCTCTTAGTGTAAAACGTTTTTCATACAGAGCTTTGCCCACGATGACGCCTGAGACACCCGTTGGTATCAGCTGATCAAAATCTTTCAATTGACTAATACCCCCTGATGCTTGAAATTTTAAGTCAGGATATTTCTCAACACACTGCTGATAAAGCGCAAAATTAGGACCCGATAACATACCATCTTTACTAATATCCGTACATAAAACATGCTTCAACCCCAAAGGCTGATATTTTTTAATAGCATCGTCTAAAGAGGTGTCACTACCGGCTTGCCATCCATGTGTTGCCACCATTGGAATGCCATCCAAGTTAATATGCACATCCAATGCCAACACAATTTTATCCGCACCATACTTTTTAAAAATAGCCTTCGTTTTAGCCACTTCCTTAATCGCCATACTGCCAATCACTACTCTTGAAACGCCACAGGATAAGAGTGTTTCAACAATCTCAATAGAGCTTACACCGCCACCCACTTGCAAATCCATATTAGTGGCCTGAGCAACACGTTGAATCGTCTCAAGCTGTGCCAAACACCCCGCTTTTGCCCCGTCCAAATCCACTACATGCAAAATATCAGACCCTGAATCCTCATAACTTTTGGCAACTTTCTCAGGTTTGAGATCATAGTGCGTCACATCTTCAAAACGCCCTTTTTCTAATCGGACACACTGACCAAATCTAAGATCAATCGCTGGAATTATTTTCATGATTGACTTCCCATTATAAAATTTTTTAATAACTGCTCACCTACTTTTCCAGATTTTTCTGGATGAAACTGCATTCCATAAAAATTTTGATGATTTACAATTGCAGCAAAAGGCACACAGCCACCACCAGCATCCACACCATAATCATTGCTTGCCACCGTGGCATCATTTACCTCAGCACAGTAACTATGCACATAGTAAACACAATCTTTTTCTGACACGCCATTCAATAAAAAATGCCTCCCTCGATGTCCTCCTTGCGTTGACAATAATGTATTCCAACCCATGTGTGGAATAATTAATTCAGGCTTTGATTTAAAACGTTTCACCTTACCTTTGATAATACCCAAGCAAGAAATATCATCCTCCTCAGAGTGCTTAAATAAAAGTTGCATCCCTAAACAAATCCCCAGTACAGGTTGTGTCAACGTAGGAATCAGCTCGGCAAGACCCGAAGCTTTCAGTGCAGACATGGCATGTCCAGCTTGCCCAACCCCTGGCAAAACAACATAATCCGCAGACTGAATTTCTGCCGAATCGCTTGTCAAAATAACATTCTGCCCAAGTCGCTCTAAGGCAAACTTAACCGATGCAATATTGCTTCCGCAGTTATCAATGATCGCAATCATAGCATGCCTTTCGTGCTTGGCAATTCGTTGGATGTCTTGGTAATCGCTTGTCCTAACGCTCGTCCCAAAGCCTTAAACCCTGCTTCAACCATATGATGCGCATTTTTACCAGACACCTGCAAATTCAATGTTGCCTTTAACCCTTCTGCAAAAGAATGAAAAAAGTGCGACACTAACTCTGTGGACATCTCACCCACTTTATCACGATTAAAATCTGCCTTAAATTGGCAATAAAAACGCCCACTCAAATCCAATGCTACTTGCGCCAGAGACTCATCCATGGGTAATAAAAATCCATATCGCGCAATCCCAAGCTTGTCTCCCAGCGCTTCTCGTATGGCAGTACCAAAGGCAATCGCAACATCCTCAATCGTGTGATGATCATCAATCTCCAAATCACCCTGACAAATAATCCGAACACTTATGCCCGAATGCTTTGCAACTTGATCTAACATATGATCATAAAAACCAATCCCAGTTGAAATCTCTCTTTTTCCAGACTCATCTAAGTTTACCCAGATATCAATTTTGGTTTCATTGGTGTTTCGTTTAATTTCAGCCACACGAGGTTTATCCACAATATGTGCAACGATTTCATCCCAACCCTTAAAGCCTACTGCACCATATTGAACCGCATTCACACCCAGATTTTCAGCCAACTGGACATCTGTCACCCGATCACCAATCACATAAGAATGCACACGATCAATTTTCTGCTCACGCAAATAATTCATTAACAGTCCCACTTCGGGCTTACGACAACTACAATTTTCTTGTGGCAAATGCGGACAAATAAGAATGTCATCGAATTCAATTCCTTGGGAGGAAAATATTTTTAACATCATCTCATGGGGCAAATCAAAATCTTCTTGGGGAAAAGAGTCTGTACCGAGTCCATCTTGATTGCTGACCATAATCAACTTGAAACCCGCTTGCTGGAATTTTTGTAAGGCAACAAAGGCACCTGGTAAAAATTCTAACTTCTCAAGAGCGTCAACCTGTTTATCTTCAGGCTCACCAATCAGCGTCCCATCACGATCAATAAAAAGATATTTAAACTGTTTCATATGCCATATTCACCAATGTTAACATTTCTAATAAAATCTTATTTTCTTCTGGTAACCCAATACTAATCCGTATCACTTGATTGCCGCCAAATATTTTCTTCATATTGCGCAGAACAATTCCTTGCTCAAGACACATCTCAAAAATATCCCGCTTAAACTTCACCAATAAATAATTTCCTTGAGATGCCCAGATTTTCTCTACCACCTCTAATTTTTCTATCTCTAAAAATAGTTTCTCTCGTTCTAAAATAATCACTTGAACACGCGATTCCACTTGTAAAATATTGCTAGGGTCAAAAGAAGCAAGAATGGCTTCTGTACAAGGTTTTGGTACCGGATAAGGTGGGAGTATTTTCTTTAGCCACTGAACTAAATCCATATTTGAAATAAGAATCCCTACTCGAACCCCTGCCAATCCATATGCTTTTGACAGCGTTTTTAACACGACCAAATTATCATATTTCTCTAATAATATAGTCGCACTTTGTGCATTTGCAAACTCAATATAAGCTTCATCAACTACTACCACACAACGGTGTTGAAGCGCTTCAACAATTTCTTCAATATCATTTTCTGAAATAATCTTTCCTGTGGGATTATTGGGCGAACACAAAAATACCAACTTACAAGACTCGGGAATAGCCTGGATAAATCTCTCAACATCCAGTTTAAAATCAGCATCCGCAGTTAATGAATATTCGTCATATTTTACACCTTGAATTTTGGCGCAAATTTTATACATCCCAAAAGTAGGCGCACAGGCAAAAACACCATCTTGCTGATAACGACAAAACAGTCGAACCAAGAGATCAATCCCCTCATCGCTGCCACGCGTGACCAAAACTTGATTCGATTTTACTTTATAACGTGTTGCCAATGCATTTATAATTGCCTCCGGCTGTTGCTCAGGATAACGATTCCAAAGCAATCCAGTTTCTGAAGCATCCCACGGACACTCATTGGCATTTAACCAAAGATCACCGTCCAGTTTCTCAGAACGAGCGGAAGCATAGGGCATGAAATCCTGTAAGTCTTCACGAATGAGCTTTTCAAAACTCGGCACACTCAAAGTAGAGACATCAATATCTGACATTTTGCACCTCCAGCGCTTCTAATCTCACCTTAACCGCCATTTTGTGCGCATCCAAGCCTTCAATATCCGCCAACGCCATTGCCAAAGCACCAATACTTTGAATCCCCTTTTCCGATGCCATTTGCACACTGATCGACACCATAAAGTCCTCTACAGACAGTCCACTATAACTCTTAGCATGTCCATAAGTCGGCAAAACATGATTTGATCCTGTCACATAATCACCCAAAGCTTCAGGCGTCCAAGCCCCTATAAACACAGCACCCGCTGCGGTGATAGACGGTAAATATTCTTCCGCATTTTCAACTTGTAAAATCAAATGTTCTGGTGCATAAATATTATTAATTTCAATAGCTTCCTCAATACTACCCACCACAATAATATGTGAATGGCTAAGTGCTTGCTGTGTAATATTATCACGAGAAAGGTTTTTTCTTTGTCTCTCAACCTCGGACAATACATCATTCGCCAACTGAACACTATTCGTTATCAAAATCACTTGAGAGTCAGGACCATGTTCTGCCTGTGCCAATAAATCTGCGGCCACAAAAGTTATATTTGCCATCGCATCAGCAATTACTAATACCTCCGAAGGCCCTGCCGGCAAATCAATCGCCGCACCTTCTGGGTCTTGTGACACCAATACTTTCCCTTCTGTCACCCATGCATTACCAGGTCCATAAATTTTATTCACTTTTCGTACACTTTCAGAACCATAAGCCATGGCAGCAATAGCCTGAGCACCACCGAGCTTATAAACCTCCTTGATTCCACACAACTCTGCTGCCACCAATAACAAAGGATGAACCCTACCTTTCTTATTTGGAGGCGTAGATAGTACTTTATGAGGACATTTTGCAAGTAACGCCGGCACTGCCAACATCATAAGCGTGGAAATTAAAGGCGCTGAGCCACCCGGAACATACAGGCCCACCGCATTGACAGGGCGAGTGAGTTTTTTGCAAACCACACCATCTTGCGTGTCAATAATTTTAACCTCTGGCAAAAATGCCTGATGATAATTTTGAATGCGCTCAATGGCCGCTTTGACTAGCCGAATTTCATCATCTGTGACAATTGCAGAGGCATCACTAAACTCAGATTCACTCACACGTAGTTTTTCCAATTTTACCCCATCTAAAGCTTCTGTGTAAGCAAAAAGCGCTCGATCACCCTTTTCCTTAATATTCGCCAGCATTTCAGAAACCGTTTTGCGCATTTGCGCACGATTAGCTGCCACTGGTCTTTTTAAGGCTTGAAGTCTATCACTTGCTTTTAGTTTATCCCATTGAATAATATCCATCTTAAGACCCCATATTTAATTCAACATCTTCTCAATAGGTAAAACAAGAATAGAGCTAGCACCCGCAAGCCTCAGTTTCTCCAACGTATCCCAAAAAACGGCCTCAAGTGTCACAATATGCACCGCCACTTTGTCTTCATTACCACACAAAGGAACGATGGTTTGCCCTTCATTACTTGGGAGTAAACTATTGATTTTATCCAATGCACTTTTAGGCGCATGAAACATCACATATTTACTCTCACGAGCCTGCTGAACCCCTTTTATTCGGCGCAATAAAAGTTCAAAAACTTGTTGTTGATCCGATTCAAATGCCGAAATAGAACGAATCATTACTGCTTCACTCCTCATCACTTCAACCACTTCCTTCAAGTTATTTTCTTCTAAGGTCCTACCCGTAGATACCAAATCACATATTGCTTCTGCCATCCCTAACCCTGGTGCAATTTCTACGGAACCAGAAATTTCTAATGATTCAGATTGTAAATCATGTTTCTTAAAAAATTTTGCCAAAAGTTTAGGGTAGCTGGTTGCAATTTTAATCCCTGATAAAGAACGTATTCCCCTATACTCTTCATGATTTTGAATGGCAATAGATAAACGACATCGCCCAAACCCCAATGACTTTGCGACTTGTGTTTTATTTTCTATTTTTTTGTTTATAAGTCCGAGCTCAAACTCATGTAATACATTCTCGCCCACAATTCCTAAATCACACACCCCACTATTCACCAGTGTTGGAATATCATCGTCACGAACAAATAATATATCCAGTGGAAAATTTTGAGCATGGCAATATAAAGTGCTTTTAGATAATCTAATCTTAATTCCACAAGCCTCTAATAAACTCATAGACTCCGTATTAAGGCGACCTTTTTTTTGGATCGCAATTCTTATTCTTTTTTCACACTTCATTTTTCGTTCCTTTGAATTCTTTCAAATATAAGATCATAACCACCATTACCATAAGAAATACAACGAGACACTCGGCCTACCGTCGTAACACTAACCCCAGTATCCTCATGGATTTTTCGATACGCTTTACCACTTTTTAATGCTTGCACCGCAGCCCAACGATCCGCCATAGAATCTAACTCTGAAGGGGTACATAGATCCTCAAAAAATAACTGTGCCTCTCGGTCACTTTCAATAACAGAAATCGCTCGGTAAAGCGCATGAATATTTGTTTCAATCATTGTTTTCATGGTGTGGTGGCATGGAATGTATTACTGTGATAACACACTATTACAGTATAGCAAAAACATCAAGAGAGGATCATTAAAAAAATGAGATAAAAGATTGTTGCGCACGAATAATAGAATCCGCAAATATTGATAAAGAAATTAATAGTACCTTGATTATTTGGTATTGCTTAGCGTATCACAATGCTTTGTTGCAATCTTCACAACATCCTGTGGGGAAACATTTTTATCTGTTTTCCCTAAAGCAATAACATAGCTCCATTTTTTTGTAATTAAACGCTGAGGGTTTTTATCTGTATATCTTTGATTTTTTGGAGCTTGCTTTTGACCTACAACTAAATTCTTAGGGTAAATAGTTACCCCATTTCCCATATTAACTGTATTTGCAGCAATAATCGCCTTTTCTTTTACTTGTCGCTCTGTGTAGCGATTATTATCACAACTCAAACCACTTGGCTGATTATCCGTATGTGTGAGCGCTGGTAACCACTGATTATACCCCATAATCTCTTTATCCGTTGCCACCGCTAAATATGACACAGGAGCATCTTTGGAAATACTAATAAGGCAAACAGAGTCCCATTGATGGATGTAATCACTATAATACGCGCCCACAAAATAGCGATATTTAGTCGTTATTGCCTTAATCAAATCCGTATTATCCTGACCCTCCACATAAAAATCTAACAAATATCCATTGTTTTTTTTGCGGGGCATCCATTGACTCGTCCCATAATCATCCGAAAAATGCTCCAATATATCAACGTGCGCCTCATAACAGGAAGACTTTGGCTTTAAATAGATTGCTTCAACTTGATGATCCTTCGATTTTGTAATCTCAATATACATCACACTATCGGTTGGATTATATAAAATTAAGTTTATAGCAACTTTACTATCCATCCCCGCATAAGATACAACACAGTAGACACTGGCTAAAGCCACTCCTAATGTTTTATAAAGGAGACTACACATATATTTTATTCCTATTAAGCTTTAATTCTACCTGACATCCCAGCCTGCACGCCTCTCATATAAGCATCATGACAAATATTGTCATATTCACCGCTACAATGGTTATCATGAGATACTTTCCCAGTCATAGCATCTTGAAGCCCCTGAGCATAGGATTCCGCTTCTATTTTAGACTCTGGCGTGTTGCTTACCTGTTGTTGCGCACAACCCACCAACAAAAACACCACTCCAATCAAAACGTAACGCAAAATATTTTTCACCATTAATCCTTTTAATTTCAAATAAGAACACCTATTGGGAACTATAGGCGGTGCTTTTATGAAAGCGTTACAATGAACACACAATTATTTACAATATTTATCATCTGATATTTAAAAAAATAACCTAATGGCCGTTATTCGCATAAACCGCTTTTCTGACAGCTTTATCCGCACAGTCTGGTATAAATGTTACAGATGCCGATAAAATGAATAAGGCCGTGGCAATAACAACACAAGCTACCTGTATTAAATGACGCATAGTGGCTCCCTTAAAAATTAACGCTACCTCTAAGCATAGATCATAAAATATACTCTTTTGGCTAATCACATTAATTTTAAGCTATGGCTTACAATTCCACTCGTCATTTTTTTAGTCAAAAAAACATGCCATTATGATTAACGGCTTCTAATCTTGTTTTTTAACTCGATTACTAAAAAAAACAACCCATAATATACCGATTATAAGTATAAAAGCACCGACAATAAAAGTTCCCCCTGGAATAACGCCTCGAAACAGCCAATCCAACACACCACTAAATACAATGGCACTCAGCATAATAGGAGATACAACCCGAACTTGTGTATATTTTAAGGCATACGTTAATCCGAACTGGTAAAGCACTCCAAAAACTCCAACAAATCCCAGTAAAACTAGATCCACAACAGAAAGTGATTGCCAATAAATTACCCCCGCAATAAGGCCCATAACTGCACAATATAAAAAATAATAAAACATCATTTGATTCGGTGTATTTTGTTTTCCCACCACCCTTAATAAAACCGTTGCAAGAGATGCAAAAAAACCAGAAGCAAGCCCAATGATAATCGCCGCATCAAAAACCCCTGAGGTCGGTTTAATAATAATGGCAACACCCAAGACACTAATGATAATGCCAAACATAACGGTTAAATTTGTTTTTACACGCGTTAACGCATACACAACAAAAGGGACAAATACGGGCGCTGTATTAATTAAGAGCATAGCATTTGCGGCTGACATCGATCGTAAAGTTTGGAAAAAGCACATCATCGCAACAAAACCAAAAACAGAGCGGAGCAATAAACCCCTCATATTAACAACTTTAAAACTAAAATTTTTATCTTTCAACACAAATGGTAATAAAAAGATAAAGCTTAAAAAAAAACGTGCGAACAGAATAAAGCCATCCGAGATATGAGGGCCAACCATTTTGACAAACTCACCCATAATTGAAAGGGAGATTGCGCCTAACAAAGCCAATAATATTCCTAGCATCTGTGGGCGGGTTTTCAATTTAGTAAAAAATAAAGTAGCCATAGTTTTACCCTATAACGCAAAAGACCCCAGTCCTTATGGAACTGGGGTCTTTTAAATTAAATGCCTGGCGATGCCCTACTTTCACATGGGGAGACCCCATACTATCATCGGCGCAACTTGCTTTCACTTCTGAGTTCGGAATGGAATCAGGTGGGTCACAAACGCTAATATCGCCAAGCAAACTATACGCATAATCTCTTGTGATTACGCTAAAAAGTGCTTTATCAATCTAGTCTATAGAAATAACCAAGTCTCTCGGCAAATTAGTACTGGTTAGCTTCATGTATCA
>CAUZSH010000060.1:0-12999 GCA_963582935.1 Gammaproteobacteria bacterium | reverse complement strand
GTTTGGGATATGTTAGTCTGTTTGTCTGAACCGCCTGTGGCAAAATGGATTGAACCCAATCGGCATGATCATGTGGTAACTTCTGGCGAGAGCTCGGAAAAAAATATTGAGAAGGCAGAAGCTCCTGTTGAAGACTATACTGTTTCTGTTTCCGCAACGGTGGCGGGGCACTTGCTACAGCAGTTATTTTGGAGTCAAATACAAAATAGTGTCATCATGTGTTCAGCAACGATTCGCTCTTTAGGGACTTTTGAACGATTTTTAACTGCAATGGGTTTAGAGGAAGATACAAAGACATTTTATTTAGCATCGCCATTTGATTATCAGAAATCTCAATTGTTGCTGCCAAAATTGGCTTTTGCTCCACAGCAGTCAGCAGATCATATCAAGGAAAGTGCGGTGATTATTGCCTCAAAAATTGAAGCTGCGAAGAAAACAAAAAAAGGCGTGCTGGTGCTTTTTACCAGTTTATATGCCATGCGTAAATGCTTTGAACTTATGCCAAAGAAATTCCAGTCTTCAATCATCATGCAGGGCGATAAGTCAAAATCAGCCATGATTTCATCGCATAAGAAGATGATTGATTTTGGAAAGCCTTCCATTATTTTTGGTGTGGATAGTTTTGCAGAAGGTGTGGATTTACCTGGAAAATACTTGGAGACCTTAATTATTCACAAGCTTCCTTTTTCAGTACCTACAGACCCTATTGCGCAAACTCGAAATGAGTGGCTGGAGTCTCAGGGGAAACGATCATTTTTTGAAGTGTCATTACCTGAGGCATCTTTAAAGCTGACGCAAATGGTGGGGCGTTTGATTCGGGATGAAAATGATTCAGGGGAAGTAGTGATTTTAGATAATCGTTTGAAAACAAAAGGTTATGGGAAAATGATGCTGGAGAATTTGCCTGGTTTTACGGTTTCAGTTTAGCTACACTTACACGTAAAGGTGATATTACTCCCAGACTGATTGCTATGGCACGTTAAACTTAGATCCTTGTCGTTAGTTCTATCGTCTCTTATAAAGTTATTGTCGACATACTTAAATAATTCAGCTTTTTGGATGTTTTGATTTTTTTGAGTCTTTGTTTGAGGGTGGAATGGGTTTATAAACATTATTCCAAGCTTTGCTTCTGTCAGATTTTTTTGATTTATTTCTGCGATGTAAATATTGTTTCCTATCGTATTTTGGGTTACGAGTAGCAATCCAATTCCGTCCTCATACAACTCAATTTTTTTTGATTGTATGTAATTGGAATATCTTTCGTGACAAAAGTTATTGCGTTATTGTTGAAATTTGCGGTGGTACACGTTTTTTCATCTATACGGTCGAAGACAGAGTGCCATGGATGATACCCGTGGGTGAATGAGCCTTAAGGCGGTATAATGGGTGAATGAAAACCTATAAATCAGCGCATGGCGTATACAGGCTTCAATATCATATTGTAAGGGTATGTAAATACCGCCGCAAGGTCTTGAATCCGGGATCGTAAAAGCCAGTCGACGGTATGTTTACGAAATAAATTCAGTTGGTTAAAAGATGTATATTGGAAAGAAAATATTTTTTGGTCGCCAGGCTTTTTCGTCAGTAGCGTAGGCGTTGATGAAAAGGTTATCCGTAAATATATCGAGCACCAAGGGAAAGAGGATTCAGGTCAGATCGAATTAGATCTGTAATTGGGCATAACGTAGTTATGCAGCGGCTACGCCGCCAAGCACCACGGACCAGGTCCGTGGGAATCTATGAACGACCGAGCAACACGCAATAAAAAAAAGAAGTATTTTTGGGAAATAAGCTTTAAAACAGAAATTGACTAATTAATAGTTATCAAATGCTCACGCGGGTATGAGAGATTGCCTTAAAGTTTAGATCTTTTTACACAATATTGACTCAATTCATCTATAAACAACCTTATTTTTTTCGAGACAAGTTTGCTATTAGCATAAAATATAAAGGTATCTGATCTTTCACAATTATACTCTTTAAGAACTTCAATCAGTGTTCCGTTTGTTAGTTGGCTCTCAATAGCAAGATAGGGTATGGCGCCAATGCCAGCACCAGATTGAACCATTGAGTATAAGGCTTCTGGGTTATTGGTGGAAAATACTTGTTTAATAGGAAATAATTTTATGTGTGAATTAACTAAAAACACCCATGAGCGGCTGGTATTATTTGGCGTGAAAGAACTATGAAAGCTGTAATTCAAGCAATGGTGATGAATGAGCTCATTTGGAAATTTTGGTGCTCCGAATTGTTCAATGTATTTAGTGCTGGCACAATATTTTACGGGCAAGGACAAAATTTTCTTAGCGTGATATCCAGAGTCAGGTAAGCTTTGTTCTCCATGAAAGACATATCCTCGGATAGCGAGGTCACATCCTGCTTCGATAAATTCAATTTCATTATCATCAAGATAAAGTTCAACTTCAATCTGGGGATAACGCTTTATAAATTCAGCAATAAACTTCGATACTAGCCTTAGACCAATGGACACATGGGCCGCAACTTTTATTTGTCCACAAGGTTCATCGCGTAGCTCAAGGACCTGATCCCAGGCCTCATGTGCTTGCATATCTATGATTTGTGCTTTTTGATAGAGCAGTTCTCCGGCAGGTGTCATGGCAGAGTTGCGAGTGGTACGTTGAATTAAACAAACGCCCAGTTCTTTTTCAAGTTTTACTAAGCGCTTGCTGACTTGTGAAACAGAAATTTCTAATTGATCCGCCGCCTTGGATAAACTTCCAGCATCCACAATTTGTTTAAAGAGGATAATATTTTGTATTTGCTTCATTTTTTCCATATAGAAAAAGTGATTGTCATATTTATAGTTTAATTTGAAAATATAACAATTACAATGCTTCTAGGTTGTTGCACATTGATGGCGTAAGACATAGACCATTATTGTTGTCTAGTGCACTAATGAATTTACGAAATATTCAAGATAAGAAGTTTTCAGGGAGGTTGATTTATAATTTAATTTGGAGTTTATTGTGGGCGATAGAGTGCGTTTTTTCAAAGTATTAAGCTTATTGCTTAGCTTGGTGATGGTTGGACAATTAACCAACACCATTAATATGCCTATTATGGCAAATATTGCAGAGCATTTCCAAGTGCGCCCTTCATCCGTACAACTTTTGATTGCCGCTTATCTTTTACCCTATGGTTTTTTTCAATTTATTTGGGGTCCTTTGTCAGATTATTTTGGTAGACGTCCAACGATTCTTGCAGGGTTGATGATTTTTATTGTGGGCACGTCAATCGCATTTCAAGCGCAAACATTTAATACTTTACTGGCAGGATCTTTTATTCAAGGTATGGGTATTGCTGTAGCAGGCGTTATGGCAAGAACCATTATGGTTGATTGCTATCGCGGGAAAGAACTTTTAACTGCGAACAGCTATGTAAGTATGTGTATTGTTTTGGCACCACTTGCGGCACCTATTATGGGTGGTTTCTTAGGAAGCCATTTTGGCTGGAAATCTATATTCATGTTTTTAGGCGTGTTAAGTGTCATTGTGCTTGTAATGCAAGCATTTTTTTTTAAAGAAACCCGCCCTGCAAAATCGCCTGAGACGCCAAATGTGCTTGTTGGATTTAAAACGGTATTTAAATGCCCGAGTTTTAAATTTAATTTATTTTATCTTATTGTGGTGATGTCTGTCGTTTCTGTAATTGAAACTAATATGGGCGTATTGTTTGGTGAAGTTTTGAAGCTCTCGCCCATTCAAACCAGTGTTTTATTTGTCATTCCTTTACCTGCTTATATGCTTGGTTCTTATTTAGTAAGCAAATTTAAAGATAAATTAAGCGTTAATTCCTTAATCAAAATAGGGATTAATATAAACGCGCTCGCGGCCCTAATGATGTTTGTTTTTGGTATGGAGTATATCGTGAGCATATGGTCGGTTATATTGCCAGCAAGTATTTTCTTCTTTGGTTCAGGTATTATATTTCCAACGGCAACTACTAAGGCACTGGAACAGTTGCGTTTGGTGTCAGGTACGGCAGGTGCAATATGTGGTGGGATGCAAAGTGTTGGCGCGGGACTTGTTGTCTGGTTTTCGTCAACTATTCCAGTTACCACTCAATTACCATTGGGCGGTATACTGATTATCCTAAGCCTTGCTTGTGTATGGGTAAAAAACACGGAGCAAAAAACCGAATCAACAATATTGGAATCGGGGCAAACTTCAGCGGTTTAATCTTTCAATATCCAATCATTTGATTTACTCTTTTAGTGAGCTACCCCGTCAAATTGAGGCACTTTTGTAATTGAGATTTCATCATATATTCAAATGTTGATGATTTTGCCTCTTCTCTTGTTCGGTAATTTTCATCATTAATTAATTCCACCTTTAATGTTCTATATATTAGGAAATCCCTTTTTTTGACACCCTTTCAGAAATGTATATAATACAGCCTGCAAATTATAAGCCCATACAAATCAGGCTGTTATGGCTTATCCAAACCACAATAAACGTAAACTTCAGACGTATAAATTAATCTTTATTGAGAATATTGAAAGCTTCAAAAGAGAGTATCCAAAATTTGATACGGCTTACCATGAGTTGCTGATAACGAGATTTATAAGCGATATCTTTATCCTTGTCAGTATTAGAGGCCATGCTTGCTCGAATCCAATAGGTCAGAGTTTTGTAATTTATACCTGGATTATCAGATATTACCTTGTAGGTCTCATCTGACTCTAAAGCGAGTTTAACTGCCTCACGCTTGAACTCTCCTGTGTGCCTTGTACGTATCATTTTTTATTCCTCTATTCTGGGTTGGTGATTGTCCCAAATTGGAGGGGTAGGTCAGTATATTTATGTTGCTGTCATGTGGGGTCAGTATGATATTTTTAACTTTTTATCTGTATTGACAGGAAATCTTCATAATGCTGTCTAGACTTGTTTCTATAGGCGAATGTGATTAGGAGATTTTATGAAGTTTCTAGCCCAGATTAAACAAGATTCTCGGGCAGTGTTTCATCAAATAAAGCTGGGCATATCAGCAATGATGCATGAGGGTGAAGAGGATCAAGAAATCAAAGAAATTCGCGTAAAATCTGTAATGTGGATGAAGTGATTTTATAGCGGTACGTTATTATGTATTACTTTAGAAGGCTCTTGATTTGAAGTCTCTTGATTTTTTGTGACAGGAATTTTTACTTTTTGAATCCAATTTGCAATTTCAATCACCATTTTATTCGTTGCCTCGTTGGTGGCCTTAACCATCCCTAGAGGGTTGGGAGCAGCCATGACATTTACAATGAAATTTTTTGTTTCAAGCGTTACCCCTGAGTTAGAGTTTGTAGCAATTGCTGTGATATTTAGTACCACATTTGTTGATGTCCCACTTTGAGTAAAGTCCTGTATCAGACTGTTTAAGCGTGTTGTCAGGCGCAATTGACTGCTTCCAATGTAATTCCCTGAAACCGCAAGGACATTTTTAGAATGATTGAAGTGTTGAGTTAAGACATTTGTCAACATGTTAGCAGGAGGCGCCATCCATTGATTATAATTATAGGCTTGTATCTGATAAGTGGATTTTGAGTAAAAAATTTGTGTGGTGTCATAAGGGTTGGTTGCCGTCATTTCAGCAATGTAAATGATGGTTTTTTTGTTTTGTTGCATTTGCTTTGTATCTGTTGCATCAGATTGTGAGGGGAGAATGCCATAAGAGTTGATAACGGGCGTTTCGATGGGAGAAATACTGCAACCTGCAAGTAAAGCAGTTGAAAGCAGTGTTGCAACTAATAGGGGTGTGGTGATGATTTTCATAGTTACTCTCCTGGACCTCGTAGGGGTGCGCTAGTGCCTCGAACAAGGGCGGATGGATTTAAGTTAAGTGTTTTTAATAGTTGATCTAGTTCAATGGTGGCAGCATTAAAATTTTTCATAGATTGATTGATATTGGGTAATAGAGATTGGTTGATACCTTGTAGCGTTTGATTATTAAACTTTTCACTGATGAGATAAAGTTCGGCTGATGTTTGTGCGATAGAATTTGAAGTTTGGGTTAAATTTGCCATTAACTTGTTATATTTTTTAGAGTTACTTGCAAATATGGAAAGTAATTTTTCAATGGAGACAATGCTCTGTGTGATTTTTTCATTGTTGTCTGCAATGTTCTTGGTGATGCTGTCCACATTTGCCAGAATGTTGTGAACATGGTCAAAATTTTGTTTGCTAAACATACTTGAAATATTTTGAGCTGTTTTGTCTATATTCGTTGTGACGTCTGATAATTGTTTGGAAATATTATTAAACAACGATGGTTTTGTTGGGATAGTTGGATAAGGCGGAGCGTTAGAAGGTTCCACAAGTTTTTTAGAAAACTTTTTGCTATCCGTTTGGAGCCCAATATAAGAAAGTCCAGTTATTCCCTGAGGTTTTAAGGTTGCATAAGTGTTTGTGGTGATTGGTGTGCCTTCTTGAATTGCAAGGGTAACGATGGTGTTGCCTGGAGAGTTTGTATCGATCTCAATTTTAATGACATTACCAATGCTAACGCCATTGAATTTGACTGAGGCATTCATGGTTAGACCATCTACGGGTTCCTTAAAAATGGCGATATAATTATTGAGTTTGACATTATTCAGTCCAAAGGATAGCCATATCCCAATAAAAACCATGGCGACGACGCCTATGATCATAAAAATTCCAACGAGAATATAATGTTTATTCGTGTTCATTGGCAGTGTCTCCACGTGATTTTTTGCCGAATTGTTGTGCGGATTTTCCGCGAGGCCCATTAAAAAATTGATACAGTGTTTCAAATTCAATCATTTTCGCAGCATTCTCAACGGTGTCGTGAACAAGCACACGTTTATCACCAAGGTAGATAACTTCATCCACGATATTCCAGATTGTTTCTAAATCGTGGGTAATCATAATGACCGTTAAATTCAAGGTTTCTTGTAAGTTTTTTATGAGCGTGTCTAACCTATATGCACCATTAGGATCCAGCCCTGCAGAAGGCTCATCTAAAAAGACAATATGAGGATCGAGCGCAAGTGTTCGAGCCAAAGCCGTACGCTTGAGCATTCCGCCGCTTAATTCAGAGGGAAACTTATCATATGCATCTGTTGCAAGCCCCGTTAAAGCAAGTTTTACTCGCGCAATATCCGCAATAGTTGATTTGCTGAAATCTGTGTATTCTGTGAGTGGGAACATCACATTTTCAAGTACCGTGAGAGAGCTAAAGAGTGCGCCATGTTGAAACATCATGCCCATTTGGCTGGCAAAAAGTTTGCTTTTCACAGTGTCGAGTCCAAGGTCTGAAATTTTTTCACCCATTAAAAGGATTTCACCTTCGGCAATTGCTTGAAGCATTAAAATTTCTCGAACCAAGGTTGTTTTGCCGCAACCACTATCGCCAATGATCGCAATAATACGCTCAGGATAGATCTTTAGATTAAGGTCTTTATGGATCCAAGTCTTATCAAAACAAGTGCCTAACCCGTTGATCTCGATAAGGGGTTTGTTCGTATCAGGCGCAATCATCGTTATAATCCTGCCATGCTGAAGAGTATCGAGAAAGTCGCATCTGCGATGATAATTAAAAATATAGAGTAGACAACACTTTTGGTCGTTTCTTCACCAATGCTTGCGGCGTCACCTTTGACGCATAAACCCCGATAGCAACCAACGGCAGCAATGATCAGCGCAAATACAGGTGTTTTTACCAAACCGACCATATAGGTATTAAATGAAATACTATTACCAAATTGAGCTAAGAATTCGGTATAGCTAAGTCCTAAGTAAACTTTTGACATAATCATTCCGCCAGCAATGCTCGCAATATCCGCCAAAACAACCAGTAAAGGAAGGGAGATCAACAACCCCACTATTCTAGGAAGTACTAGTCGTCCAATAGGGGGAATACCAAAAGTCCTTAACGCATCTAGTTCTTCTTGTACTTTCATTGTGCCAATTTGGGCAGCAAAAGCTGACCCCGATCGGCCCGCCACAATGATTGAGGTGATCAGTGGTGCAAATTCTCGCAGGAGTGAAATGCCGAGCAGATTGACAATAAAAATATTTGCGCCATAAGTGAGCAGTTGTCCGCCCATCTGATAAGCCAATACGACGCCAATCAAAAATGCCAGTAGGCAAATGATGCCAATGGCTTGGTATCCTGTGCTGTAAACAATATCCATGATCAGTCGCCATCGAACTTTCCATGGTGTTCGGATTATTCGGAGAGAAGAGTCTGTTATTTCGCCAAGGAATCCGAGAAGCTGAACAAAGTCATGTACATATCGTGTCGTTCTGAATCCAATGCGATAGGCAGTATCAAAGGTTGTAAAGTCATCTTTATGTTCAACCTCAAAAGAAAGATTTTCAGTAACCAGTTCATAGAGCGTTTTGTGTTTTGAACTGAGTTTTATTTGTGGTTGAGATTGTTTATCGTTTAGCGCCATAATGAGTTTTGCAATGAAAAAGGCACCTGTGGTATCCATACGTCCTATGGCGCTTGCATCGACAAATTTTATGTTTAAATCAAGTTTAGAATCTTTAATGATGTTTTCATCGATGCAATGCCAACTCCAATCCCCTGAGAGCGTAATCGTGCCTTCAGAAACATTGATTATTGCGGGGTCGCATAAGCTTTTGCGGTTTTGAAGGTCCTTGTGCATTAGGAAAATTCATTAGTTCTCATAAGGTTAAATCGTAGTGTAAGAATATTTATTTTGCAAGTATTGCTAGAGATAAATTATTTGAGCTATTGAGTAATAATTTTATCGTGCAAAAAAACAGGCTAAATAATAAGATGTGATCTATGATATAATTTATAAAGTTTAATTTGAGGAAAATTAGAATGCCTTGGATATTGATAACATTTGTCGTGTTGGGGTTGGTGATGCTGGTTGCTTGGTTTACAAGCCATAAAATCGGGATTGTACTTTTTGTGATGTTTTTGATTTTGTTTTTATTGGTGTTTAATCATCATATGACCGATCAATTATCTATATCGTTGTAAGAGGGGGCATTAATATGATTGAGAATGAAAAAATAAATCGTTGGATTAAATATCTAAACATTATTGACTTGATAGGCATCACTTTGGTGGTGGCGACAGCATTTGTGTTTCAGTTTTTTATGAATGAGCTTCCGTGCCCATTATGTTTGCTGCAAAGAATCGGTTTGTTGGCCATTGGGTTTGGGTTTTTGTTGAATATCCATTATGAAGTTCGACCTGCACATTATGCCTTATCATTGCTTGCCGCGGTATTCACCGCTTTTGTTGCATTACGTCAGATTACGTTACATATTGCACCAGGTGATCAGGGCTATGGTTCTGCCTTATTTGGTTTTCACATGTATACTTGGGCTTTTATGCTCTGTGTGGCGGCAATTGTATATATATCGATATTATTAAGTGTTCCTAGGCAATATCACTTACAAAAAGATAAGGAAAAAGTATCAGAAGTTAGAAACCCTAAGATGAGGAAATTTGGTCACCTTGTCTTTGCAATTTACATTGTTATTATTGGAGCAAATATTATCTCAACCCTTACTGAATGCGGGCTTCAAGAGTGTCCAGATAACCCTGTTAGCTATCAATTGCTTTAAATTTAGAGTGATGCAATGGTGTAGGACGTTTTTTGGTTCTGACGCAAAAACATAGAGGCAGCGCACAAAAGACGAAACTTACCTGTCGTGGGCGCAACTATGCAGCAAGTCCGTAGAATTGTTCGAAAATAGTCATATTCTCAGCATCAACACGCTGACCTTTTCGAAGCATATTTATTAATTCTTAGCCAGCTATAGTTGATTCAGCAGACGCGACAGATTTAAATCCAAGCATGGGGTTGGTTCGCCGTTTAATGTCGCGGTAATCCTGCTCAATGATGTTATTCAGGTATTTTATTTGACGATCTTCAACCCAAATATGAGGCCAAAGACCTTCCAAATACAGGAAAATATCTCGATAGCTGAGTGAATATGAAAGGTACCAACGAACAGACATCATAATTATATCTTCCTGAAAATGTCGCCATTTGAAATCAAGCATCATATTTTTTCCCATGTTGAATCATACTGCAAGGGTAGCTCGCTTTGCGATCAATATGAATTTGCGACAGAACCGCATTTGACTCGAGAATTTTTAAGAGAAAATCAATAAAGGCAGTTGAGTCTTATATTGCTTATGCTAACAAGACAGTACCGCAGCTAGCAACAATATAGGGTTAGAATGAACTCTGTCGGTTTATTGGGAACACGAAATATGGAGTCTCAGTTTATTTTTAATCCCAATTTAAAATAACTTTACCGCACTGACCTGAATTCATCAGGGCAAAGCCTTTTTCAAAGTCATCAATATGAAACTCATGCGTGATGACATCTGAAACATCTAGGCCACTTCCAAGCATACTCACCATCTTATACCAAGTTTCATAGATTTCACGACCATAGATTCCTTTGAGTGTGAGACCACTCATCACGATGGTATTCCATGGTAAGGTTGGCTCTTTGCCTGTAATACCGAGAATTGAAATCTTACCGCCATTGTTCATGGTTTGCATCATGGCATTGATTGCGCTGGCATTGCCTGACATTTCCATGCCCACATCAAAGCCCTCCGTCATGCCGCAGTCTTCCATTGCATCTCTTAATTTTTGAACTTGCTCTTCAGGTGTTTTACAGTCCTTAACATTAATGGCAAATGTAGCACCCTGATCTTTCGCCATTTTTAAACGATGATCATTGATATCAGTGATCATGATTCTACGTGCACCTACGTGGCGAGCAATAGCAACTGCCATAATGCCGATGGGACCAGCGCCAGTAATTAAGACATCTTCACCAATCAAATCAAATGAAAGGGCGGTGTGTACGGCATTCCCAAAAGGATCAAAGATACTGGCGGTATTGTCATCAATATAGTCTGGTACTTTGAAGGTGTTCGCTGCAGGAATTGCTAAAAGTTCAGCAAATGCACCTTGGCGGTTTACGCCGACGCCAACTGTATTTCGGCATAAGTGCTTTTTACCAGCTCGACAGTTTCGGCAAAACCCACAGACAATATGACCTTCTCCTGAAACACGGTCTCCAACTTTAAACTCTTTGACGCCTGAACCCACTGCTTGAATCACTCCAACGAACTCGTGACCTACAGCCATGGGAACAGGGATGGTTGCTTGTGCCCACTCATCCCAGTTATAAATATGTAGATCAGTACCGCAGATGGCCGTTTTTTTTATGCGAATTAAGACATCATTATGCCCGATCACGGGCATTGGAAGTTCAGTCATCCAAAGTCCGCGTTCTGGTTTTAATTTAGAAAGTGCTTTCATCATTTTTATTGCCTCTAGTAGGTGTTATTTGATAATAGCAAGTTCTTTTCCAACTGAAATAAAAGCCGCTACAGTTCTGTCAATTTGCTCAGGTGTATGTGCTGCAGACATTTGTGTTCGTATGCGTGCTTGCCCTCTAGGTACAACAGGGAACGAAAATGCGATGACATAAATTCCATGCTCTAGAAGTTTGCTTGCCATTTCTGCGGCGACTTTTTCATCATAGAGCATGACTGGGATAATCGGGTGGTTGCCGGGTGTTAAATCAAATCCTGCCGCTTCCATTGCGCTTCTAAAGTGTTTTTGATTTCTTTCAAGTGTTGCGCGACGATCATCTGCTTTTTCAGCCAGTTCAATCGCTTTTATAGAGGTTGCCGCAATGGCTGGTGCAAGTGCGTTGGAAAACAAGTAAGGCCGTGCTTTTTGTTTCAATATTTCAGCGACTGGACCGCGGGCTGAGACAAATCCGCCCGATGCACCACCGAGTGCTTTTCCTAAAGTGCTTGTAATGATATCAACTCTATCTGCGACGCCACAGTAAGAAGGTGTGCCGCGACCATTTTCACCGATAAATCCTGACGCATGAGAGTCATCGACCATCACGATAGCATTGTACTTGTCTGCTAAATCACAAACGCCTTTCAGGTTTGCAATAATCCCATCCATAGAAAAAACGCCATCGGTGGCAATCATTTTAAATCGAGCGCCGGCAGCATCCGCTTCTTTTAGTTTTTCCTCAAGCTCTTGCATGTCATTATTTTTGTAACGAAAGCGTTTTGCTTTACATAGACGAATACCATCAATGATGCTTGCGTGATTTAGTTGATCACTGATCACCGCGTCTTCGGCAGTTAAAACAGATTCGAATAATCCGCCATTGGCATCAAAGCAAGAAGGGAATGCAATGGTATCATCCATCTGAAGATATTTAGTGATTGCCGTTTCTAGGTCGATATGGATCTTTTGGGTGCCGCAAATAAACCTGACAGAGGACACACCATAACCATATTGATCAAGAGCATTTTTAGCAGAATCAATTAATTCTTGATTGTCTGCCAAACCAAGATAATTATTTGCGCAAAAATTTAAGACATGTGAGCCATCGGTGAGGGTAATGTCTGAACTTTGGGGAGAAGCAATTTTTCGTTCGGCCTTATAGGTGCCGGCATCCCTAATTTTTTGAATTTCATTTCTTAAGTTATCATAAAAGGCAGTTTTCATAAGTGCTCCATTAATCGGTTTCTAATAAATTCTATAGAACATTAGCATAAGATCTATTGATACTAAAGAAATTTGGATATTAAAAGCGCTGATAGTGTAAAATCCATCTGGATACAACAACTCCATTTGCCAAATTAACCTATTTTCTTGATGGAAATGTAAAGCTGCAAAGGCTAGCAGGTGCTTCTGCCATGTTTTTCTAAGCGTAGATAAATTAATTTTTTTAAATGATAACCATTTTTCATCGTGGACATCCAAAGCCCCTTCTCCAAGGATAATATGAATGTGTGGCTTATACTCTCCGTTACGTGAGTGCGTATGAATAAAGGTGATTGCAGCGATTTTTATATTCTTTTTTTTCAGAATTATACGCAACACTTCTTCCAAGCACTCAAATGCAATCTTCATAAATGATGAGTAGAGCTTCTTATGGTCATCATGTCCGTAAAAAAGATTCCTAAATTGTTTTGGGATTGTCA
>CAUZSH010000059.1:0-13183 GCA_963582935.1 Gammaproteobacteria bacterium | reverse complement strand
TATTAATGGGGTACTCATCATCCAATATCCATGTGGATTTAAAATTGTCCGTATGGTCTAAGCATTGGGACTTCAATAAATCAGCAGGTGTCTTTACCGCACTGTTTTTTGACAAATATTCTGGTGATGCACATATAATTTTTCGCCATTTCCCAATTTTTTTCGCATAAAAATCTCCCGATGGAAGTGCTCCACAATATATCACTGCGTCAAAGTTATCCATAACAAGATAGGGCAAATAATTACCAATGACCCAATCAATTTGAACGTACTCTTGATTTACACACTGCGAGGCTAAATACTTTAGATGTGCTTTAAAATATGTGTGCGGTATGCCAATTTTAAGCCTACCAATAAAGATATTTCGATTGTATTCCAGATCACTCTTAATTTCTGCTTCCAATGATATGATCTCTTTGATTCGTGGCCAAATATTTTTAGCTTCTTCCGATAGGCAAACGCTACGCGTGGTACGTTGAAATAGTGCGACACTATAAAACGACTCCAAGTCCTTGATGTACTTAGAAACAATGGAAATTGAGATATTTAGTTCTTTAGCTGTTTTTCTAAAATTTTGAAGTGCTGCTAATTTATCAAACACCATATAATGTAGCTGTGTAATCCTTATTGATTCTTTTCTACGATCAATCATTTCATATTCTATGTATTAACATATAATTGAAATCAATGTATTGTGTCGATTATCAACTTGCAATCAAAATATAGGAAAATCCATGATTTTAATTGATATAAAATACACCCAGGAACTTTCAAAGGTCGATGCTGTAAGAAAGGAACATATCTGCCACTTATCACAATACTATGACAGAGCGCTCATTCAAGCATCTGGACCATATAATAATCGTGAAGGCGGGTTTATCATTTCTACCATGTCATTAAATGAAGCTAACATATATGTGAAAAACGATCCTTATTTCATCGCTAATGTTGCCTCATTTAATATCAAAGTATTTGAGCCAACAAAAACTTCAGATGAATTTAAATATTTAATTGAAACAAAAAAATGGTCGTCTGATGGCAAGCAACTATTTGAACAACTTCATGGCAACCATGCTGGCGAAGATCTCATTACTGCCTTGTCAGGCATCTCTCCAGTATTTGCAAATATGGCGTTCGACTTTGCTTTTGAGAAAGTATTTGCGCGTCAATCAGGTATGCCAATGATGACCAAAGAACTGATCGTCATCGCTACATTGTGTGCCATGGGTGACACACAACCTCAAATTAGGTCACATGTTGAAGCCGTAATGAATACCGGCGCGACTAAAGAAATGATTGTAGAAGTTTTACTATTGCTAACCCCTATAATCGGATTTGCTCGTGTTGCAAATACGCTTATGAATTTAGCTGAGATGTAAGTATTATTACCTCAGATTATTGAGACAAACACCAATCTGCACCGCCAACTCCTCGACATAACAATCCGCATAATTTTCATAATAAGCACTAATATGCGGCATGATAATTAAATTTTTTGTGTCCCATAAAGGTGAACTTTGTGGCAATGGTTCTACTTGAAAAACATCCAAAGCAGCTCCCGCAATAACACCACTTTCCAATGCATGATGCAAGTCATCCTCTACAACTGAGTTCCCGCGCCCAAAATTGTAAAAATAGGCGCTGGATTTCATTCTCTTAAAAAATTGATTGTCGAAAATATCATTTGTCTCTTCAGTGCTTGGCAAAAATGAAACAACCTGATCAATCCTAGATAGCATTACTTGGGCTTCATTTATATGAATATATTCGGCACCAGAAACGGCACAAATTCCATTTTTATATGTTCTTTGAATGGCATAAACTTTCATGCCAAGGCTAATGAGTGTTTTCGCACAATGCCTACCGATCTCACCATACCCAAAAATAGCAACTGACTGTCCTCTAAGCGTTCTTCTTTTACTAAAAACAGAATGCCCGTGCCATTGGTTGTGTCCAGCATTGTCTTTGATTAACTCGATATGTTGATTGAAATAAATCATCATTCCAAGTAACGATTCAGACATCAAAATTCCATGAAAATGCCCAAAATAACAAGGATAATTTTGTAGTAGTCTTTCTGGAAGGTGTTCTTTTCCAGCGGTATAAGTAAAAAATGCTTTTAGTTTTTTTGCAGAAGACAGATCAACTTCACAAACTTCAAACCCTGACATGAGAAAATCAGCGTCCATAATTTCAGATTTAAGGCTCTCTGGATTATCCACATAGATAAAATTAACTTTATGAGAAAACACACGAATCAAGGGCAAAAACCTCTCCTCAGAAAAGTCCACTCCTTGCTCTCTGGCTATATAGTAAAGAACCGCTTTATATTTCATTCTTTTTCCCAAGCCCCCACTCACTCCATGAACCGTCATAAACAATCATATTTTCATGCCCAGAGATCGTTGCTCCTAACGCTAAAATACATGCTGTTACACCAGAACCACAACTAAGAACCAGTTGTTGATCCTTATTTACAATAGAAGAAAAAATACGATGTAATGCTTTTTTATCCTTTAAGCACCCATCATTTTTAAGTAACTCTCTAAAAGGAAGGTTGATTGAACCCCGAATATGCCCCGATCTTAGATTTTCTCTAGGCTCAGGAGTGCTTCCAAGAAAGCGTACTGCTGAACGTGCATCTATAATTTGATAATCGGAATCATCAAAGACATTAGAAACATAGACTTTGTCACAGAAAAAATTCTGCCTCTCATTAGCTTGAAAATCACCTATAGGATATGAATACTCTTTCTCTTCCTCAATAGGAAATTCATCTCCTTTCCAAACGGGCAAACCCCCATCTAGTACAAAAACTTGTTTATGTCCCATTGATTTAATCATCCACCAAGCTCTTGGGCTTGAATAAATGCCCTGCTGATCATATACTACAATGATACTATCTGCACATATCCCCAAGTGTTGCATTTCACTTCTAAACTGCTCGGCACTTGGCATTGTATTAGGGAGTTGCCTGCTCAAATCACTAAAGTTTTTACTTAAGTCAAACTTTCTTGCACCTTGGATTCTGATTTTTTGATTCATATCAGATTGCTGTATAGGTGAGGATAAACTGGCATCTAAAATAATAAGTTTTGGATCATCTAAATGATCTTTCAACCAACTAACTGAAACTATTTCCATAAATCTTCCCTAACAATCAAACATCACCCACAAGCAGAATTAAAATACCCTGCAATATAATCCTCAAATGACCCCATATCAGCATCTTCCATTTTCTGCCATGCCTCTATGGAGTCTTGGACTTGTTGATCAAACAGCTCCCTTGATTTCATAGGAATATCATACTTTAAAAGTGCGGCAGCATGTTGTGCACTTTTATCCAGCAACCAATCATGATAACTGCCATTAAAAATTTCCACTTCTCGAAGCACTCGAGCAGAAGGTGTTAAGCTCACATCTTGTAGCTTCTCAATTTGGGCTTGCACTGATTTTTGATATTCACCCTTTTCGGCTAAACCATTATCCATATATTTTGCAATTACCATACAATATTTGAGAATATCTTCGCCCCAATCTTTGAAGTTTTTTGACTCACCATTTCGAACTAATGCCAATCCAGGTTTGCGACCCTGTTTAACCACTTTTTCAAAATTATCCGATGCTTCCAGTACAAGTGTCTCGTTATACTCCAACTCAGATGCCAACATACAAAGCATAAGAAATACTTCAACAAATAGACCCGTCTCTTCGGCAATACCCACCTCAGAAAATATATCCACATCTAGCAGCCGAACTTCCATATATTCAACCCCTCGTTTTAGCAAGGCACAGGCAGGGCGCTCACAGCATTTTGCAATCTGCTTTGGTCGAATAGTATTGTAGTACTCATTTTCAATTTGCAGAATATTATCATTCAATTGTAAGTATGTGCCATTTTCATCTTTGACACCAAATCGAATATAATCAGAATAACGCGTGTCTGTGGCTTTTAAGAGGTCATGCACATAGCTTTGCACATCTTCGCAAGAAATAAAAAGACTCTCTTGCGCCTTACTTTGATAGCCCAAATCACTCATTCTTAGGCTAGTAGCGTACTCTCCAACATAATGTGTCTCATCCAAATCTTGCAAATAGCTCGCACCATTAGAGGCTAGACTTTTTGCACAAACGGGAGAACAACCAAATAAATAAGGCAATATCCAGGACAGTTGATAATAACGTTTAATCAAACGAAAATATAAATAACTTTTACGATCCATCAAAGAACCCGAAAAACCTTCAATTTCTAAACGATCTAAAAACTTTTCAGAAATCGAAAAATTATAATGAATACCCGAGATGACCTGCATGGTTTTACCATAACGTAAAGCCAACCCCTCTCGATAAACTTGCTTCATTTCTGCTGAAGGGTTGCTTCCAAACGTTGCAATCTCAATCTCATCTTCCGTCACATCTGGCGGCATGCTACCTGCCCACATGATTTCATTATTGTAAAGTGACTGTTGGGTATAGGCTGTTGCATCTTTCAGAAAACCAAAACAAGCACCCTGATCTGTAAAGGGTGGCGTAATCAATTCTAACAGCCCTTCTGAAAAATCAACGGTGACGAAACCATTGGTAAGTTTCTCACCCAGCCCGCTCGGATGGGCCGTATTGACAACCTTTCCTTTGGGATCAACACGCAGACTTTCACGCTCAATACCTCTTTGATTCTCTGCCAACAGGCTAAAATCAAAGCGATCAAGTTTATCTAACATACGGCATTCCTTGTCTATAAATTCGATGCTTCAAGATATTGATATTATAACAAGAAAAGTCTGGCAAAGCCAAAATAAGAATCCTACGATGGAAGGATTAGGATTGTGAGTCAGTCTCTTCAGAATCCTGCTCTGCTTTCTGAGATTTTAACATTTGTTCACGCTCAATCCGATCAAGACGGCGATCAACAGACAGTGTCATTCTGTATGCTACGAAAAGTGAAACCGCGAGCATCACGGCAATAATAATATACCACATCAGATTACCTTAATAGAATGTATGTGAATTTTGCTTAACATCGTCCACACTCAAGAAAGGCTTATTTTTCCAGATTGAGAACATCCCTAATAATTTTACCACAATGGCAATCACCACTAATGGCAAACAAATATAAAGCATCCCCATCAGTGTATATGATGCCGATGAAATATTCCAAAGCGTTAAGCTTTGTGAGCCCAAAGAAACGCTACTCGATGCAAAACCAGATGGCACAATAAAGGGAAATAATGCAAACCCTGCAGAAACCAATAATGCCGCAATTGAAAAACAACTTCCCCAGAAAGCAAGCGCCTTATTAATACGCGCCGTCAGCATCGCCACGACAACCCCAGCATACACCACAAATGGCGCAATCCACATCCAAGGATGTAAAGCATAATTATGCAGCCAGCCACCCAATACCACATTGACTTCTGAATGAAATTTCAATCCATCATTTACCGTACTTGCTAAAATATAACCGTCTATTGACCAAGTCAGCATTGCCCAAGCAATCGTCACCGTCACTAAATAGCCAATCGCATAGATATAAAATCTTCTACGAAAATCTACTGCCACAGATTCTTCCAATCTGCGATTTAAATGCAATCCTGCATGCATCATTGTCATGCATAAACCCATTACGGCAATTAAAATGCCGAATGGATTAAAAAGGCTAATGATTGAGCCATAATAAACAGAGCGCAAATAAAAATCATCGTGATAAAATGGCAATCCTACAAATAAATTCCCAATCACCAATCCAAAAACAATCACAGGGAAAAACGCGCTGATCCAAAGACTCCAGTCCCACATTTTACGCCAGCCAACACCTGGTAACTTACTCCGAAAATCAAAACCAGGCGGTCTTAAAAAGAAAGTATATAAAATCAATAAAAATGCAAAATACAATCCTGAAAATAACGTGCCATAAACCGCAGGCCAAACAGCAAATAACACACCACCTGCAAAAACCAACCATGTTTGGTTTCCATCCCAAGTGGGCGCAACCGTGTTGATCATCATTCTACGTTCAAGATCATCTTTAGAAAAATCTTTATGTTTTGACCTAAAAGGTAAATACATGGTCACACCAAAATCGTATCCAGAGGTCGTCGCATAAAAAATAAGGACTAAAACAATTAAAGCCCACCAGATCAATTGTAATTGTATCACATCAAAAATCATGATCTATCTCCCTAGTGTGCTGACTTGTTTGTTTCAAGATGATATTTTCCTGTTCCCAAACTACTGGGGCCTTTGCGCGCAATCTTAAACATTAACCACACTTCGACACTGATGATTGCCGCGTAGAATAAAATAAAGAAACCAAGGCTTAAACTCAGACTGACGGGATCTAATGTGGACACCCCCATAGAGGTCGGCATGATCCCATGCACCACCCACGGTTGACGCCCAAATTCTGCAATAATCCACCCTGCTTCTGCCGCAATATAGGGCAATGGAATGGCATATAATCCCGCTCGTAATAACCATGGTTTACGTTGAATCGACCCTCTAATCACAAAAACAAATTGACAAATGAACACCAACATTAATAAGCCCCAACATGCCAGCATCAACCTAAAACCATAGAATAAAATGGGAACATTTGGAATGGTGTTTTTTACAGCCTGAGTGACTTCTGTGGGCGTTGCCTTAAACGGATCTTTCGCATGTTCTTTTAAGACAAAAGCATATCCAATATTATCTCGATACTTAGCCGTCTCTGCATTCTTATGATCAAATATGGCATAATCTTGTGGCGTTCCCACTTTATTACGAATTGCCTCAAGCGCTTTAAATGCCACTAAACCATCTTGTATCCGCTGACGGTTTTCAAGCATGATAGGCTTCAATCCTTCAACCGTGCCACTTAAATTATGGTGTGCGATCAAGCTCAACATCCAGGGAATTTCAATCGCATAAGAATTTTTCTCATGCTCTTGAGAGGTCCAAGCCACTGCCACCCATGACGCAGGCGCTGATTGTGTTTCCCATTGTCCTTCCATTGCTGCCATCTTAGCAGGCTCTTCTTTCGCCACAATCAATCCATTTGCATCGCCCAAGAAAAAAGTAAAGACACAGGCACTAAAGCCAAAACCAACGGCAATTGCTAATGAACGAAGCGCAAATCCCACATCCCGTTTTTTCAATAAATACCAACAGCTGATACCCATCACAAAAGTAGATGCCACAATAAATCCAGCAAAAGCTACATGCCCCACTCGAATTTGAGCCAACTGTTGAGTGTATAGATCCACAAAACTATAAAGCTGCATCGTCATGGTTTCAGGGTTCAAGAAAGATCCCACAGGATGTTGCATCCAACTATTTGCAACTAAAATATTGATGATGGACATATTTGTGCCAAGCGCTAAGAAAAAAGTAATGGCAAAATGCGTTTTCTTACTGACTTTATCCCAAGTAAAATAAAATAAACCAAATAAGACGGCCTCAATCATAAAGGCACTAATCCCTTCAATAGCCAACGCGCTACCAAAGCTCTCCCCAATAAAACGTGAAAAATAAGCCCAGTTTAAACCAAACTCAAACTCCATGGTAATGCCGCCTAGGACACCAACCGCAAAGTTAATGGCAAAAAGCTTGCCCCAAAACTTCACCATGTCTCGATAAACTTGCTTCCCTGTTTTTAAGTAGGCCGCCTCCATCACCACTAACATCCAAGACAAGCCTAGCGTTAATGGTACAAATAAAAAATGGAACATTGCGGTAAAGGCAAATTGTATTCTGGATAGATCTACGGTTAATTCACTCAACTCAGGTATTAGCATGTTTCTCTATATTCCTATACGTTTTTATAAGACGAACATCCAAACGTCATTCAAATAACTCATCATAAATTTTTGAACAACCTAAATTTAAATATGCGCTACAAACTCAATAATAGACTTAAATCAAAAAATCACCTGATTTATCTATTATTTATCTTGTATTCAAATTTCTGACATGATGTCAGATTCTTATTCTCAATTCAAACCATTAATGTCAATATAAGCTCAACTAATCTCTGCTTCTATTAGAAATATTTTTCAAAATCCTCTATAGTTTTAGCTAAGGCATTTATGGGTTATGTAACCAAAGGATTATAAATTATGCAGTACAAAAACATCTTAGTTGCCATCAATATTTACGAAGATTACCACCACACACTACAGACAGCAGAACGACTTGCCCAAAAATTTGGAAGCAAACTCACTGCCATGATGGTATTGAATGCACCCTTTGAACTGATACCTATGGCGACTGAATATCAGAAATCTCTTGAGGAACAGGTGATCACAACATTAAACCGAGAAATTGAACGTCTTGACTTAAAATCTGTCAAAACAATCACCGAAACTGGTGCGCCGCACAATAAAATTACCGGCTATTCAAACGACCACGACATCGATTTGATCGTTCTTGGATCACATGGGACACACGGTTTGAATTTATTGTTAGGTTCTACTTCAAATAGTGTGTTACATCAAGCGCCCTGCGATGTATTGACCGTCCGACTTGGCGAAAATAAGCCTGAATCTGCGACCCTCTATAACCGCGTTTTATTAGCCACAGACATGGATATAGACAATCATCAGCTTGTTGATAAAGCCAAAATTTTAGCTGAAAAATACGAGGGAAGCTTCAGTGTTGTTAATGTTCAGGCAGACCCTACTGTTGCCGTCAGCACCTTTGGTGTTGTTCCTGCCATCCATAAAGAATTACATAAAGCGAGCCAAGAACAGTTAACGCAATGGTGTCAAGAACAAGGGCTCAATGTAGAAAATAACTGCATTATGGGAGAGTCCTCACAGGCAATCACCGAGCACGCTAAAGATAATGGTTATAATCTTATTATCGTCGGCAGCCACCATCGCAGTGCCATTGGTCGATTTTTTCTAGGCTCTACCGCAAACGCTACTCTTCATCACTCAGATACAGATGTGCTGGTTGTCCGCTTAAAATAATGCTTTCTAAAAATAATTGATCTTAGAATTTAAGCTGCTTTAAAAGATCTAAAGTAAACCATACACCAAACCCTGTAAAATCCGTTGGGACAGCCCCTAAACCACCTTTATGACAACTGGCAGCCATATCCACATGTACCCATTTCGTTTCATTGGCGACAAATTTCTGCAATAGCTTAGCCGCATGAATATGATCTGAAGGTCCTGAAACGTTACATTGCTTTATATCTGCCACATCTGATTTGATATCTTCTAAATAATCATCCGTCATCGGCATTGGCCAAACCCGCTCACCAGAAGTTGTGCCAGAGTGGATTAAATCAACCAGCCAATCGTCTTGGTTTGTAAAGACCGTGGCGTAACGCGTACCCACTGCACGTAAACTCGCGCCCGTTAAAGTTGCATAGTCCAGCATTAAATCAGGTTTTGATTCTGATGCTAGTGCCAAAGTGTCTGCCAAGATCAAACGTCCTTCCGCATCTGTATCCACAATCTCAATCGTGGTGCCATTGACCGTTGTAATGACCTCATTTGGCAAAAATGCTTGGCTATCGATTCTATTATCTACAATCGCCAACCAACATTCCATATCATAAGAAACTTTCAAACGAGATAACATTAAGAATGTGCCAAGTGCCACCGCACTCCCTTCCATATCTTCATGCATACCATACATATATTCAGGTGCTTTGAGGCTTACACCACCCGTATCAAAACACACGCCTTTACCAACCAATGCCAAACATTTCATTGTTTTTTGCTCGGTAGAAGCTTCAGATGTATAGGTTAACTTCACAATACCGGCAGATTCACTGGCTCTCGCAACCGCTAAAAAAGCGCCTGCGCCACATTTTTGCAACTTTTTCGTATCATAGAAGGAAAAATCCCAATCTTCCGATTTTGCTAACGTTTTCACCTCGTCTACATAAATTTTAGGTGTTAAGTGATTTGTAGGCAAAATAGTGAGATAACGCGCCAATGCATTTCCACAATGTGATGCGAGAACTTCATCAAAGCTTAATGATTCTGTATTATAGCAACCAATATATTCTATACGTTTCTCTGTGGAGGATGTAGATTTAAAACAGGGCATCTGGGCATTATGCGCCAATACTGTTCTTAGGCTTAGTTTTAAAAAATTCTGGGTTGGCATAAAATCAACAATTGTCACTTCACCTGTCAAACTTTCTCTTTTCTTTAAGGCTTTACTTAGTTGCTCTGTAAAATCAAAAGCGGTGGTTGAATCTGATAACTGACAGACCATGACTGTCGTCGCACGCTTATTTGGTAAAATAGAAGGCCACACAATCTTATCGCCTGAAAACGCATCTTCAGCCTTAATGCGCCACTGTAAAACGTCCTCATAAGGTATATCTTGGAGCTGTTTTAAGTCATTACATAATATAACTACCACACTAGATTGATCAAACTGACGTTCCGTTGGTTTTTCTGGGTGATTTTGAATTTCTGGTATGTTAAATTGTAATTGCATATTTATGTCTATCCATTGATTAAAAAGCATCAAACGAGAATACTTGAAAATAACGTAATAGCAAATTTTATTTCATTTTTTAACCCACAAGGGCTTTCCAAATTCTTTTTCTTAGTTATAATGTCTCACTGACTGGAGAGATGGCAGAGTGGTCGAATGCGGCGGTCTTGAAAACCGTTGAGGGTAATACCTCCCAGGGTTCGAATCCCTGTCTCTCCGCCATTATTTCATTCCAGTGGTTTATAAAAACCAATAGATGCACCCATCACATCCAAGATTGCGCCGATAGAACCAACCCCTTCAATATCCATCTTTGGCAAGACAATTTTAGCACCAGCAGCTTCTGCCTTTTTAAGTGTTGCTTCAACATTTTGCACTGTCACATAAGCCAACCATGCAGAGTTTGGGTTTGTACATTCAGCTGGTGCGGGCATCATGCCTGCAACTTCAACGCCATTCGCTTTAAACAAAGTATAAGTCATTCCATCAAAGTCTTTATCTTCAGAATCCCAATCTAGGACTGCCTTATAAAAAACCTTATCTTTCTCAACATCCTTACTTAACAGTTCATTCCAGCTAAAATGATGTATCTCACTCATTGCATATTCCTTGTTAATATTAAAAACTTACTTAACATCATACGTTAATGCTTGCCATAAAAAAAAGCCCATCAGGGCTTTCATAGAATATCGTTTTCACTTCGATAGAGATTTTACGGAGGTTATTTCGCTTCCACTGTGTCACCAGCGGCATCGCTAACTTCAACTGCACCCGCCTCAGCAAGCTCCATTTTTCTAAATGCTTGGCACTTAGCAACATATCGTTTATCTGTGACGAAGATGAAGAATATTGCGGAAACAATCAACGTAAGGATCAATGATTGTGCAAGCAACACCGCCCATAGCAATATCAAGAATGGTGTTCCAAATATGATATTTGCTTTTAACTTACTACGTCCTTGTGTAAACATAAACACTAAAGCCAATACTGATAACACAATATTCGTGATCAAGAAATCTTTATAAGGAACAGTAACCATTAATGCGGCTGTTCCTAAAAATACGATCAAACCAAAAACCTTCAATCTTGGATTTAATGCCGCCATACTGACTGGTCCTGCCAAGTAACCCACTACGTGCAACATCGTCACAATAATCATTAATCCTGCCCAGCTATCGGCTTGAAGCAAGAAGACCACCGCAATAATAAAATTGACCGCCATTGCAGGGACTGAAAAGCCCCTCTTAGGATGAATTTTCTTACTCAAAAATGCAGGCGCTTGCTTCTCTTTAGACATTGCAAACAGCATGCGAGATGACATACCAAGATAAGTATACCCCACCGCAGATGGCGCAACGATACTATCCGCAATCAGAAGTACCATTAAGAAATTCAAGCCTAAGAGAATGGTTAAACCAACGATTGGAGAGTCCAGATTCACACCGACCCATCCGCCATTATTTAACATCTCATTTGGCATAGCACTCATGAAGGTGAATTGTAATAACAAATAGAAACAAAGCACCACAAGGACTGAAATAATAATCGCTAATGGAATATTTCGCTTCGGATTTTTAACCTCACTGGCAAATGCCGTGACAACCTGGAAGCCATTAAAAGCATATATCATACCCGATGCCACAATAGCTGGAAAAATATCTTTCGCTGAATAACTTGAGTTTGTCGCTAAAGTGAAATTAGTGGTATCAATATGAGAAACCAAAAGCACGGCAATCACAAATAAAGGTGTAAAGATTTTAAAAACCGTTACCACATTATTAATACGTGTTAAAAACTTAATACCATACCAGTTAATGAATAGATAACCGAATAATATTGCCATTGCCAAGGATTTACCCGTCAATGTTAGTATGCCATCTTGCATCAGTGAATCGCCCATAAATGGCGCTAAATACTGTGTGGTTGCTTGTGCTTCTGTCGCAATAACCACAGATATACCAAACCAGTTGGCAAAAGCGAAAGGCATGCCAAAAATAGAGTTATGGCTGATGGCGCTCACTCGGGTAGTTGCACCCCGTTGTGGAAACTGAGTCACCACAACAGCAAAACAAAGCCCAATACCAATAATCATTGCAGCGGCTGCAATCCAAGCGATAAATGAATAGTTACCGGCATTTCTTGCAGCAAGCTGTGACGCAAATAGCCACCCTGAGCCTACCATACAAGTGCAGCATAACAGTACCGCACTAAACAGCGACATCTTGTTCTTTTCTTGATTCATGTCTGACATGAGAGTTCCTTTCTTAGTTTATTAAAAATTCGTGCTAACTAGCTTTGATCTTTTGGTAGAGTCATCCCTATAAATAATATTGCGCACTCTATTTAGCGCAACCCAAAAAATTAAAAAGATAGTTCCTTAGCAACTGGTATAACATCAAAATATATCATTATTTTTCAAATTTCATTTCCTAAAGCATTCTAAAAATCAACAAAATCCATTGTTAGAATGAAACTCTATGAAAAACATATTATTTTGATAATTTACCGATCAGAACACATAATGACAAAAATATTTTCGATGTCAACATATAATGCGAAAATAGTTTTATGTATGCAAAAAATGTATAGGTAAAGGTAAAAACTTTTAAACTATGGCAGAACCAATCCTGAATCGCAACTGGGTTTAATTTAACCAACTTTTAGCACCTCAATAGGTGATTTATATTCTAAACATTTTCTTGGTCTGCTGTTAAGAGCTATCTCTACTTCTTTGAGCATT